>CAZADC010000572.1:0-2050 GCA_964483755.1 uncultured Planctomycetaceae bacterium
CTTCTCGGCCGGGCCGATCCCGCAGGATCACGCCTCCCACGCCGTGCTCTGGACGAAGCAGGACTTCGCCGGGGACGTGAAGATCGAGTTCGACTTTCGCCGCCTCGACACGATCAACCGCTACGTGAACATCCTCTACATCCAGGCGACCGGTCAGGGCGACCCGCCGCACGTCGAGGACATCGCCGAGTGGGCCGACCTGCGGGACGTCCCGCGGATGGGCACCTACTTCAAGCACATGAACCTGCTGCACATCAGCTACGCGGCCTTCGGCAACGACGACGACTCGCCCGAGGACTACGTCCGCGCCCGGCGGTATCCGATCACGCCCGAGCGGGGCTTCCATGATCTCGCCGTTCCGCCGGACTACGAGAACACCGGGCTGTTCCTGCCGGGCGAGACGTACCACGTGACGGCGATCCGCTGCGGGCACGAGGCGTTCATGGAGGTGACCGGCGCCGGCGGGAACGGTCTGTTCTCGTGGGACACGTCGGCCTTTCCGCCGATCGAGCACGGCCGGATCGGCATCCGCCACATGTGGACCCGCTGCTCCCGCTACGCGGACTTTACGGTCCATACGCGCGAGTGAGGCGGTGCGTGGCTCCGTGCTTCTTCGCCCATACTTCTTCGGTATAATCAAGCGGTCACATCCTGACGCTGCGCCCAGGTCGAGAGCGTCGCACAGCGGCAGCGGCGCCGGGCGGCATACGTATGGATACGATTGTATCGGAAGACGGCTAATGAATCGCCTGAGGATGCTCGCGATGCTGCTCGTGGCGGCCGCTGTTGCCGCCCCGGTCGGCGCGGCTGATTACGTCTACCCCGACGCCGAGCTGATGAACACGGCGTTCGCCACCGAGCCCTGGGGCTCCGGTTCGCTGATCGAGCGGGAGGACCTGCCCGGTCCCGGCGTGGGGTTCCGGATCGAGCTCGGCACGGCGGCCGACAGCGGCAAGACGGTCATTGGCGACGATTGGCCCGTCGCCTCGACGGCGGGGCTCGCATGGGACGACGGAGGCGGGTACGCCGCCGCCCACGACAACGTCAGCATCGCCGCATGGGACCGCATCGCCGTGCCGGTCCGCTACGTCTCCGGACCGGGCGACGCAGCCGTGAAGCTCTTCATGAACACCGGGCTGACCGGGGCGAGCGGGTATCCGTCCAGCGACTGGCATAACAACACGGCCTGGACCGGGGCGCCGGTGACGCTGTCGGTCGGCGAGACCGCGACGCTGATTCTCGACTTCGACCACGCCCAGGCCTGGGGCATCGGCGACAATCCCTTCCCGCACACGGCGTCGGGGCTGAATCTGCCCGACGGCACGTGGTACGCCGTCAACGACCGCGACCGGCGGGAGGTGACCAACCTGGGCTTCGAGGTGTACGACGCGTCCGGACAGGGCGCCGGTCAGGAGATCGTGCTGGATTTCAGCATTCCCGAGCCGGCGACGCTTTCACTGCTGGCCGCGGGCGGAATCCTCCTGCTGCGCCGGTCGGCCGCCCGGCCGGAAGTCAGGTGACGTCGACTGTTCGGGGGTCGGGGAAGACCATACGGGTCTTCGTTTCCTCTGCCGGCATCGCGGACCGTCACGCTTCGCAAGCCGGCAGGAGCCGGTCATCTGCATGGTGTCGCCGGATGGCCCGCCGTCATCCGGCGCGGAGCTTCTCGTACTTGGCGCGGTAGTCGGCCAGCATGTCATCGTGCGTCTCGCCGACGATCTCGAAGTGCACCGTCGGGTCGTCCTGCTCGACGAGCCAGTCGCCCATGAGGCGTCTTGTCTCGGCGGCGCGGTCGGCGTAGGCGGGCTCGTCGATCACGTTGGTCAGCTCGAGCGGGTCGATCCGCAGGTCGTACAGCTCGTACGGCGGGCATTCGCGCCCGGTCGAGTCGACGGGCACGAGGTTGCGGATCAGCTTGAGCTCTTCGGTGCGGACGGAGAAGTTCAAGTACCCGCTCTTCAGCCCGCCGGCCGGCCTCGTGAAGCGGGCCGACGGCACGCCGACCACGCCCATGCCCGACCGCCGCTCCATCGAGACGAGCGGCATGTAC
>CAZADC010000573.1:0-2029 GCA_964483755.1 uncultured Planctomycetaceae bacterium
CGAGCGAGATCTCCTGCTTCTCCTTGTCGATGTCCAGCACGACAACCTCCACCTCGTCGCCGACGTTGACCATCTCGGACGGGTGGTTGATCCGCTTGGTCCAGGACATCTCGGAGATGTGCACGAGCCCTTCGAGGCCTTCCTCGAGCTTGACGAAGGCGCCGTAGGACATGATGTTGACCACCTCGCCGGTCGTCCGGGTTCCGACGGGGAACTTCTCCTCGACCGTCTCCCACGGGCTGGGGGTCTTCTGCTTGAGCCCGAGGGCGATCTTCTCTTTCTCGCGGTCGACGTTGAGGATGACGATATCGATCTCCTCGTCGATCGAGACGACCTCCGAGGGGTGCCCGATCCGACCCCAGCTCATGTCGGTGATGTGCAGCAGCCCGTCGATTCCGCCGAGGTCCACGAACGCGCCGAAGTCCGCGATGTTCTTGACCACGCCCTTGCGCAGCTCGCCTTCCTCGATCTCGGCCAGCAGCTTGACCTTCTGCGCCTCGCGCCGCTCCTCGATGAGCTTGCGGCGGGAGATGACGATATTGCGACGGTCCTGGTCGATCTTCAGGACCTTCGCCTCGATCTCCTTGCCGATGTACTCGGTGATGTCGCTGGGGCGGCGGATGTCCACCTGGCTGGCCGGGAGAAACGCCGGCACGCCGATATCCACCAGCAGCCCGCCTTTGATGTTCCGGCTGACCGTGCCGGTGACGACGTCGCCCTCGGTGGTGTTGGCGACCAGGCGCTCCCACCCGCGGATGCGGTCGGCCTTGCGCTTGGAGAGCACGGCCTGTCCGCCGTCGCCCTCGACGCTCTCGAGCAGCACCTCGACCTGCGTGCCGGGCTTGACCTCTTGCGGCTCGTCGAACTCGCTGAGCTCGACGATCCCCTCGGACTTGAAGCCGACCTCGACGACGACGTCGTTGCCGATGACGTTCACCACGCGCCCTTCGATGATGCTCCCGGGCTGGTGGGTCACCGTCTCCTTGACCATGTCGGCGATGGCGTCCTGGCTGAACTCCGTGCCGAGCGCCTCGGCGATGTGTTGCTCGACCTCGTCGTCGCTGACGCCCAATGACTTGATGAGATTGTAATCGACCATTCGTAACCTGTTGTTCCCGCACGACCTGTCCGCAGCGTTGCTCCCGGCTCCCCGTGAGTCGGGCGCCGCGCCCGCCTGTGGAATCCGCTGCCGCGCCCGACCCCGCCGACGGCGCGGTGCTCGGGCGCCGGCCGGACCGCCCGGCCGGATCGCCCCCGACCGCCCGCGAGCGGCCGGAGATGAACCGTACAGGATACCACAACCGTGACTCCGCACAAGAAAAGCTTTCATGCCGAATACCGGCAACGACCGTGCAGGCTGTAACATCGTTCGGCGGGCGCCCCGGCATTGAGACATGCGAACCGCACGCGCCGTGCCGGAGCTTGCGCGCAGGGCGCACCATGCGGTCGGACGCCATGCCCACCGGACGAAACTCGTGCGTGACCCGTCCGCGATCCTGTAGACTCTGTGCGGAGGCGCGCGGGCGGAGCAGGACGTGCCCGGACGTCGACGGGGCGATGCGGCCGGCGCGGACGAGACCATCATGAGTGAGATGCGGCGCGAACACGATCTGCTGGGCGAGACGGACCTGCCGGCCGAGGCGCTGTACGGCGTGCACACGGCGCGTGCGGTGGAGAACTTCCCGCTCGCCGGGCGGGCGGTGCGCCCGGAGCTCATCGCCGCCTACGGCGCGGTAAAGCTGGCCTGCGCGCGGACGAACCACGAGCTCGGAATGCTCACCGACGAGCAGTTCGACGCGCTGGTGCGGGCGTGCGGAGAGATGACCGAGGGGCTGCTCGACGGGCACATGCACGTCGACGCCCTCCAGGGCGGGGCGGGCACGTCGACCAACATGAACGTCAACGAGGTGCTCGCCAACCGGGCGCTGCAGATCATGGGCCGTCGGCCCGGCGAGTACGAGGCGCTGAGCCCGACGGATCACGTCAACCTGCACCAGTCCACCAACGACACCTTTCCCACGGCGCTGAA
>CAZADC010000574.1:0-2029 GCA_964483755.1 uncultured Planctomycetaceae bacterium
GGGCTGATCTGCGGGCGCGCGGGCATCGCCGAGGGCTACCGCACCGGGCGGGGGAGGGTGACCGTCCGCGCCCGCATGCACACCGAGCAGACCCGCGGCGGCAAGACGCAGATCGTCGTCACCGAGATTCCCTACCAGGTGCTCAAGACGACAATCGTCGAGCGGGTCGCCAAGGTGGTCAAAGACGGGCGGATTCCCGACATCCAGGACGTCCAGGACCACTCCGACCGCACGGGCATGCGGGTCGTCATCGACCTCCGCAAGGGCGCCGAGCCGGACGTCGTCATCAACCAGCTCTACCGCTACACGCCGCTGCAGTCGACCTTCAGCATCATCAACATCGCCCTCGTGCACCGGGCGCCGCGGACGCTGTCGCTTCGCGAGCTGATGGTCGAATTCCTCAAGCATCGCAAGGAGATCATCCGGCGGCGGACGATGTTCCTGCTCCGGCGCGCCCGCCAGCGGGCCCACATCCTCGAGGGGCTCATCCTCGCCGTCGCCGACATCGACCGCATCATCGAGCTGATCAAGTCCTCCCCCGACGTGCCGACCGCCAAGCAGCGGCTCATGGAGCTGCCCCTGCGGCTCACCGAGCAGGCGACCGTCCGCAAGCTCCTCCCGGAGACCTTCGTCAACCGCACCACGGCCGAGGACCAGTACCTCACCCACGTGCAGGCGGAGCAGATTCTCGCCATGCAGCTTCGCCGCCTGACCGGGCTGGAGATCGAGCAGCTCGCCCGGGACTACTGCGGGCTCGTCGAGGAAATCGAAGGCTACGAGGCGATCCTCCGCGACGAGGCGCTGCTGCTGGACGTCATCCGCGAGGACATCTTCGAGATCAAGGACAAGTACGGCCGGCCGCGACGGACCGAGATCGTCGGCGACGTGGGCGACTTCGACATCGAGGACCTCATCGCCGAGGAGGACGTCGTCGTCACGCTCACGCACGAGGGATACGTCAAGCGCATGCCGCTGACCACCTACCGCCGCCAGGGGCGCGGCGGGCAGGGCATCATCGGCTCCGAGGCGAAGGAGGGCGACTTCGTCGAGGAGCTGTTCATCGCCTCCACCCACGATTACATGCTCGTGTTCCTCAACAACGGGCGGATGCACTGGCTGAAGGTGTACGACATCCCGTCGATGGCGCGCCAGTCGCGCGGGCGGGCGATCGTCAACCTGCTCGAAATGGGCAAGGACGAGTTCATCTGCGCCGTCGTCGCCGTGCGCGAATTCGACGATCGGTTCCTCGTCACGGCCACGCGGCAGGGGCAGATCAAGAAGACGGAGCTCGCCGCCTACGGCAACCCGCGCCGGGGCGGCATCCAGGCGACCGGGCTCGCCGAGGGCGACGAGGTCGTCGGCGTCGCGATCACCCGCGGCGAGGATGAGATCGTCCTCGCCACCCGCGACGGACAGGCCATCCGATTCAGCGAGACCGACGTGCGACCCATGGGACGCACCGCCGCCGGCGTCCGCGGAATCAACCTCCGCGATGACGACCAGGTGGTGGACATGGCGATCGTCGACCCGATGGCGTCGCTGCTGAGCGTCTGCGAGAACGGGCACGGCAAGCGGACCGAGTTCGAGGAGTACCGCCTGCAGAAACGCGGCGGGTACGGCATCATCAACATCCGGGCGAACGAGCGGAACGGGAAGGTCGTCGCCATGAAACCGGTCCGCAGCGCCGACGAACTCATGCTCATCACCCACAAGGGCATGATCGTCCGCACCGGCGTCGAGCAGATCCGCGCCATCGGGCGCGCCACCCAGGGCGTCCGGATCATCACGCTCAAGCCTGACGATGTGCTCGTGGCCGTCGCGCGCGTCGTCGCCGAGGACGGCGAGCAGGGCACGCTGCCCCTCGAGGCGGGCGAAGCCGGCGACGTCGAACGCGCCGACAGCACGCAGGGCGGCGAGTCGTCCGAGGAGTGAACCCCGCGCGACCGGCGCCGTGCTTGTGCTTCGCCTGAGCGGCGTGTTCCAGCCGCAGGACGATCACCGCAGCGCGCCCGGACAGGGCCGGGGGCCT
>CAZADC010000575.1:0-2005 GCA_964483755.1 uncultured Planctomycetaceae bacterium
GGGTCAAGCGGTATGGTGGACCCGCTGCGCTTGGTCCACCCTACCCCGGGAGCACCCGACGCCGATCCACCGCAGGCCGGGCCCCGTAGGCCGGGTCAAGCGCAGCGGACCCGGCAGCCGCCGCATGGTGGACCCGCTGCGCCTGGTGCATGGCCGCCCTGGTGGACCCGCTGCGCTTGGTCCACCCTGCGTCCGGTCCACCCTACCCCGTCACCCGGCGGCTCGCGGCTCCGCTATTCCGCCCCCTGGGCCATTGTGCGATCATCCCGGGCGATGAAGGGGGTCGGCCCACCATGACCACCACGCTGCTGTCGGTGGCGGCGCTGACCTCGGGGATCCGGATGGTCTTCCCGCAGGCCGGGCAGGGCAGCGTCCGCCCCGCCATCCGCAGCGGCATGACGATGTGCTTGCCGCACGCGCCGCACGTCACGGCGACCCGGCTGCGCGAGACGACCTCCCGCGCCTGGGCGACGTAGTCCTCGTGCTCGGGCTCCGTCGCATCTTCGGCGGCGTGCGCGTGCTCGTCGCTGGCCCCCGCTCCCGGAACGCTGATCTCCCGCCCGCATCCGGGACAGACCACCGGCCCGCGATCCGTCTCGGGATCGAATTCGAGTTTCCGGCGGCATTGTCCGCAGATGAGCGTCACGTCGTCCTCCGTCCGCGCAGACGCCTCAGCGGTATCGCTGAGCGATGGGCACCCGTCGCCCCGCCCCGAACGCGCGCGGCGACACCTTCAGCACCGGGGCCGCCTGCTTGCGCTTGTACTCCGCCAGGTCCACCATCCGCACGACCCGCTCGACAATCTGCGTGTCGCACCCGGCGGCGATGATCTGCTCGGCCGTCTCGTCGGCTTCCACGTACCGGTGGAGAATCGCGTCGAGCCGCTCGTACGGCGGGAGCTTGTCCTGGTCGGTCTGGTCGGGCTTGAGCTCGGCGCTGGGCGGCTTGTCGATCACGCTCTGGGCGATGCGCTCCGCGCCCGCGACGTCGTTGAGATGCCGGGCGAGCTCGAACACCCGCGTCTTGAGCACGTCGCCGATCGGGGCCAGTCCGCCGACCATGTCCCCGTACAGCGTGCAGTACCCGACCGACAGCTCCGACTTGTTGCCCGTCGCCAGCGCAAGGTGTCCGTAGGCGTTCGACCACGCCATTACGATGGCTCCGCGGATGCGGGCCTGGATGTTCTCGGCCGCTACGTCGTGAGACGACAGCGCGTCGCCCAGCGTCTGCTCAAACGCGGAGTGGACGGTTTCGATAGGAACTTCCTCGTACGTGACGCCCAGCGTCTCTGCAATCTTCCGAGCGTCGGTCAGGCTGTGCTCGCTGCTGTAGCGGCTGGGCATAGCCAGGCAGTGGACGTTCTCCGCCCCGAGCGCGTCGGCCGCCAGCGCGGCGACCAGCGCCGAGTCGATCCCGCCCGACAGCCCGAAGACCACGCTGGCAAAGCCGCACTTGCGGACGTAGTCGCGAAGTCCGAGCTTCAGCGCCTCCCACAGGCGCGTATTCTCGTCGGCGAGTTCCTCGCAGCGGGCGGGCTCGCCGTCGACGTCGACGATCAGCAGATCCTCGTCGAAGCTCTTCGCCCGCCCGAGCAGCGCGGCGTCCGGCGAGACGCAGCAGCTTCCGCCGTCGAAGATCAGCTCGTCGTTCCCGCCGACCTGGTTGACGTAGACGATGGCCGCTCCGCTCCGCTTCGCCTGCCGCCGGAAGAGCTCCTCGCGCATCGTCGCTTTGCCGGTCTGGAACGGGCTGGCGGCCATGTTGACGATGATCTCGGCGCCGTCGTTCATGAGCATCCCGACGGGGTCCTCGCCGTAGAGCCCGCGCCCGAGGGCGACGGCGTCCCACAGGTCCTCGCAGATGCTCAGCCCGATCCGCCGGCCGCCCAGCTCGAAGCAGCGGGGCTTCTCGCCCGGCTCGAAGTATCGCGTCTCGTCGAACACGTCGTAGGTCGGCAGCAGCGCCTTGACGTGCACACGCTGGATCCTCCCGTCCTGCAGCAGGG
>CAZADC010000576.1:0-1982 GCA_964483755.1 uncultured Planctomycetaceae bacterium
GCGGCGGCCTCGGTGCGCCGGACTCGGACGCGCGGATCTCCTACTACGGGATCGGCGGCTTCCTGACGCTGCAGTTCGACGGCAGCTGGTTCACCTCCGTGGGCGCCGGAGCTGGCGTGGTCGACGGCGTGTTCTACAGCAGCAAGATCGACGAGCGCCGGCAGACCACCGCCCCGCTGGCGGTCTTCGTGACCGACTACAGCTTCCAGAGCGGCTCGGCGTTCGCCGAGGTCACCGTCCGGCTGTTCACCGACTACCCCAACTCCAACCACAAGATCCGCATCGCGATCATCGAGGACGACGCCTTCTACGGCGGCGATCGGTACCAGAACGTCCTGCGCGACATGCTCCCGGATCAGAACCTGACGATCTCCGCCAACGGCGAGCAGCAGGTCGTCAACGTGCCGCTCACGCTGAACGCCGGCTGGAATCCCGACAACCTGACGATCGTCGCGTTCGTGCAGAACGACACGAACAAGGAGGTCATCAACTCGGGCAACAACCTGGTTGGCGAGTTCTCCGCGATCGCCGGGGTCGACGGCCCCCAGCAGGTGTTCGGCGACGGCACGCCCAACACCTTCGGGACGACCAGTCTGGTGAACGTCGGCCTGGCCGACGACACCTACGACGTGACCCTCGACACCAGCAGCCTGCCTGCTGGCTGGTCGGCCACGATCAGCTACCAGGGTAGCGACGTGCAGCAGTTCTCCGTGCCGCTCGGCGCGTTCGAGGGCGCCGATTTCGACGTGACGGTGACCCCGGGCAGCGCCGTGGAGACCGGCCAGGCCACCGTGACGGTGGTCAGCCAGGGTACCGGCGAGACGGTGGCCGAGCTGCCGTTCACGCTGGTGGCCGGCGGCACCGACGTGCTCGTCGTCGCCGACGACGGCGGCGCCGGCCTGGGCGCGAGCATCTACGCTCCGGCCATCGCGCCGACGGGCAAGACGTTCGCGGTCTGGGACCTCTCCCTCGGCACGCTGACCAGCGCCGACCTGTTGCCGTACGAGGCGGTGCTGTGGACGACCGGCAGCAACGACGCCGTCCTCGACGCGGACGACCGCACGCTGCTGCAGGACTACCTCTTCGCCGACGGCAAGCTGTTGCTCGCGGGCGAGGACATCCTCGAGTCGATGTACGACCAGGGCGGTTCCGCGCGCCTGTGGTACCAGCTGCGGCTGCGCCTCAACTACGGTGGTGGCGACAGCAACAACCTGCAGGTGATCGGCCGCGCGGGCGACCCGATCGGCGATGGCCTGGGCTTCACGCTGACCGGCGGCGACCCCGACGTGATCAACCTGTTGAACGTCGACCCGCCGACGGAGGTCAGCTTCGATTACGGCAGTGGCACGGTCGCCGGGACCCGGACGGCGCACGACGGCTACCAGGCCGTCACGCTGCCCTTCGGCCTCGAGCGCGTTCCCACGGCCGCCGATCGCGAGGCGATCATCGCCGGAGCGTTCCAGTGGTTCGGTATCACCGGCAGCACCAGCGTCGGCGACGAGTTGCCGGGCGCCGGTGTGGCCCTGTTGCAGAACGCGCCGAACCCCTTCAACCCCGCGACCCGCATCGCCTTCCGTCTGGACCGGACCGGCCCGGCGGAACTGGCGATCTTCGATACCCGGGGCAAGCTCGTGCGCACGCTGGTCAGCGAGACGCTGACCGCCGGCGACCACGAGATCGTCTGGGACGGCAAGACCGACGCCGGCCGTCAGGCCGCCTCGGGCACCTACTTCTATCGTCTGGACAGCGGGGAGCAATCGCTCACCCGCAAGATGACGCTCGTGAAGTAGGACCCGGCGTCCGGTCCCCGGCCGGTCCCTGCAGACGGCCGCCGCATCCTTCGCGATGCGGCGGCCGTTCTCGTCCCGCGCTCCCGGGGTCCGGCGCTCAGTCCAGGCCGAGCAGTTCCCGCATGCCGGCGCGGTCGAAGCCCTGCTTCGGCACGTACGCCCGCACCCACTGCTCGTCGTCGAGCACGAAGT
>CAZADC010000577.1:0-1620 GCA_964483755.1 uncultured Planctomycetaceae bacterium
CGCCCGGCGGGAGGGAGGCGGCGTCGACGGCCACCCAGTCGTCGAACGTGAAGAGGTTCTCCTTCGTCACGCGGACGGTCCGCCGGACGGCGTCGTCGATGACGATCTCGAACGTCTGATCGCAGTCGAGCTCGCCGGCGTGGCGAGCGTAGCGCATCAGGGCGTGGACGACCATGGCGGTGGTCTTGGTGTTGTGCCACCGCAGCTCGCGGCGGTTCTGCACGAGCCAGTTGACCGCCTGGGGGACGTACTCGTGGTCCGGCACAACGGTCAGCATCGCCTGGAGGACCCAGGCGGTCGTCTCCTCGCCGCCGTGGTACCAGTACCACCAGCCGTGCGTCCGCCCCCAGTGGGCGGTGTCTTCCTTCTCGTCGATCGTGACGGTGTTCTGGAAGTTCTCGACGACGATTGTCGCCCGTTCGCCGTCGCCGTCGGCGTGCAGCGCCAGCGCCAGCAGCGCCCGGCCGTAGTCGCTCAGCTCGTCGCGGCCCTCGTAGATGCGGTCGAGGTGCCCGGCGAGCTTTGCCTGCTTCAGCGCGGCCGGTCGGACGCGCCCGATGACGTAGAGCATGTACGCGCGGGAGTGGTCGTTGTAGACGTGTCGCCACCACCAGTTCGCGTCGGGGTCCACGGGCTTCGACGCCTCGGCGATCAGCCAGTCGGTTGCCCGCTTGATCATGTTGTCGGGAACCTTGACGTCCGACTCGCGGGCGATGCTCAGCCCGTAGAGCACGTAGGCGGTCATGTACGGGTTGGAGCGGCTGTTCTTCCACCAGCCCCATCCGCCGTCGCCGTGCTGCATGTCGGCGAGTCGCTTGAGCCCGGCGGCGACCATCCTGTCGATCTCCTTCCCGGAGTAGACGGGGTTCCGCCGGTGCCGCTTGAGCAGCATTTCCCACTTCGCGGCGAGTTTCGGGTCCTTGCGGGCCTCCTGCTCGATGTGTTCGCGGATCGCGTCCAGGTCGACGCCTGCCTCAGACAGCGTCCTGCGGACCAGCACCGTCGACATGAAGCGGCTCATCGTCTGTTCGACGCACCCGTAGGGGTAGTCGGCGAGGAAGGGCAGCGACTCCATCGCGACGGCCGCGATCGACGGGTTGAGCGTGACGGTCAGCTCCTGGCTGCCGGGCTTGATCTCCTCGGGAACGGTGAAGGTGAACGCATCCTGCTGCGCGTCGTCGCCGTCGCGCAGGCTCCCGCCGTCGGCGACGATTTTCCGCGCGCCCCATTCGAGGATCGGCATGGTGAGCTTGATCGCGTCGGACTCGCGCCGCGACAGGGCTCGGGCGGTCAAAGCCACGTCGCCCGGACGGACGGCTCGCGTAAGGAAGTCGATGCGCCGCTCGCCTCCGGGCGCGACGGTGAAATCGAGCGCCCGGCCGGGCTCATAGTCGGCCCACGTCCCGTCGCGCCAGACCTTGTTGATCTCCAGTCCGCCCTCGGCCGACAGGTCGACCTTCACGTCCTGCGGGTCGTCGTAATAGTTGTGGGCGAGGACGGTCACGTAGCTGCGGTCGCCCTCGGTGAAGAACCGCCCGGTCTGCAGGCGGACGATGATCCGCTTGGTGGCGATGACGTCCGATTCGCTCTGCCCGACGCGCGTCTTCTGGTCGGCGGCGA
>CAZADC010000577.1:1630-1981 GCA_964483755.1 uncultured Planctomycetaceae bacterium
CATCGACCCGGAAACCGGCGCCGTCATGGAGCCGGGCGAACGTGGTGAGCTGGTCGGGCAGCGTGGCCGTCACGGTCGCCGTGCCGTCGGCGTCGGTGCGGACCGAGCCGGCCCAGAGGACCGTGTCGGCGAAGTTCTCGCGCACGACGGGCTCGGCGAGCTGCTCACCGCCCTCGGCGCGTTTCTCGCGGTCGGCGGACTTGCGCACGACTCCCGCCGCGTCCATGGCGGCGGCCTCCGCGGGCATGGCTCCCGGCGCGCCGGCGAGCCATGCGCGGCGGCCCCCCACCTGGCGACCGGGGTAGGGCACGCCGACGGGCGCCGCCAGGGACGGCGGACCGGCGTAGCTGT
>CAZADC010000578.1:0-1026 GCA_964483755.1 uncultured Planctomycetaceae bacterium
CATCCGCGCCTGGCGCATGCTCTCCCACAGACACGCATCCAGGAATCGTTCCGGGGTGCGCTCGTACTCCGCCCAGGAGTCGCACAGGCGCTGCTGGCGCGCGGTTACGTAGTGGCTGATGATCCGGTTGTCGAACTCTTTGAGCATTTCGCCCGCGAGGCGGACAACGCCTGATGGTACGCTGCGCGCGCCGGCGTTTTTTTTTGCAGGCCCATCAAATATGTGTAGTCCGCCGCCAGGGAGTCGAGCGATGCGTCGGCGGAGGCGTCCATCAAATCCGGGAGCTTGTCCGCCAGCGTACCGGGGGCCGCAACGAGCTGCATAGCCACGGCGGACTCTCCCTGGCCGTAGAGCAGCAGGATAAACAGGCCGGCGGTCAATGCGGCCAGCAGGCCGATGTTGTCCGTTGGGGCCGCGCCCCCGGTGACTTTAAGAACGGCCGTGCATGCCCAGCGGCGGGCCGGCTTGGACGGCGGGGCGATGACCCAGCCGTTGCAGCACGTGTAGGGGGCGGTGATCTCTTCCAGGTCCGCCTGGTTGAACTCGGGGTTCTGGCCGTCCGCCTGGGCGTGCGCCTGCTCTTCCTCCGCGACCTTGGCGGCCGCCTGGCGCAGCGCTTCGATGTCCGCATCCTGCGCGCCCATCGCGCGCAGCTCCTGTTCGTGTCGCTGGAAATTGTCCCAGATGGTGTAGACCTGGACCGAGTCGGATACGACGCGGCTTTTGAGCTTGGATCGTGATTTGCGGGCCATGATCAGTCCTTTCCGGATAGGCTATCCGTTACGTACCCGCCGCGAAGACGCCGGCGCCGGCGGTGAAGAAGTGGCCCTCGACCGAAAACTCCGAGGCACCTTCGTTCTGGTCGCGATCTTCCACGCGGTCGATGTGCGGGTCTTCCGCGGCGATGCCTTTACCCGCGCCCGCCGTGGGCAGGGTTGAGGCGTCCAGCAGTTCGCCCTGGCAGGAGATCGTGGTTTTGAGCCGCAGGCTCTTGCCCTGGCCGTCGCCGAACAGGCCCTCGCTGTC
>CAZADC010000578.1:1036-1980 GCA_964483755.1 uncultured Planctomycetaceae bacterium
GCTTTTCGTGGATGAGCGCTCCCGTGATGCCGAGATCGCCGTCAGTTACCGCTCCGTGCTTGATGGACATGATTGCCTCCCCGTGTCTCTATAGATGGTGCATGTACTGTGAAAGGGCCATGTTACGACAGGCGCCTGATTATTTTCCCTGCATTGTTTTCGGGCGCGAGCTGGGCGTACCCGGCGGCGATCTCGCACCAGCGCCGCCAGGCGGAGTTGGGGTTGACCGCGTCGAACGTGGTGCGGCGCATGTCGCGCAGATCGATCTCGGGATACAGTATCCGCGCCGCGGCCTCGGAGCAGACCCAGCGGTTGGGGCTGTGCGGCACGGGCAGGCCGTAGCGCTCGAGCATCAGCATCGAGGCCAGCTGCCACTGGTTGTAGCCCGTGGTGCCTGCGTTGGCCTCGCATATGCTCAGTTTGCGCGCGGAGGTCTGGGCATCGAGCCCGGCGTCGATGATGATGGCCCGCGCGGCGGCCACGCTGTGCACGTACGCATAGAGTTTGTCGATCGGGTCCGGACCGACGAAGCCCTGCTTGATCAGCGACTCGTAGTATACCTGCCGCCCGTCCTCCAGCTCGAACCCGACCCCCATGTGGGAGGCCCAGCCGTCGCTGGCGGCGGCGATCATGCGCGATGAGCGCCGGCCGCCTTGCGTCCAGAAAATGAATGTGCGCGTTGCTTGCATGCGTGTTGCAGCGCCCCTGCAAGGGGGCTGCCCTGCCCCCTATTTGAAGTCGTAACGGCGCGCGCCGTCGGTGATGATCCACTCCTGCTGGCCGCCTCCGGCCAGGTCGGCAATGACGACGGCCGCCCCGTAATGGGCGCCGGGCTGGCTCCAGCGCCAGTGCTGCCGGTTGCCGTTGTGCTCTCCGGAGTAGCGGCCTGGGTGCAGCGTGCCGTCCGCCGTGCGGATCGAGACGGCGTCGGCCGTCATCGAGGC
>CAZADC010000579.1:0-1979 GCA_964483755.1 uncultured Planctomycetaceae bacterium
AAGCAGCATGGCGAGGTTCGTGAACTGACCGATCGTGATCAGCGTGATCTCGTTCGGGTGGCGGCGGATCAGGTCGCCAAGCAGCTCCGTCGCCCGGCCGGGCTGGTACGTCCGCGTCGGCTGTCGCGCGTAATCGGAGGGCAGCCGCTGCACCGGATTCTCCCGCCAGTACGTGGTCGCATAGAGCGGGCCACCCGCGCCGGCTGCAATCGGGATGTCCGCCCGCCCGAGCTCGGCGCAGATCACCTCGGCCAGCTCCGCCCGCCACGGCGAGTGCAGACCCACCGTCGTGACGCCCAGCAGGTCACAGTCCGGGCGCACGAGCAGGTGCGCCAGCGCCAGCGCGTCGTCCGCGTCGGTCCGATAGCCGATATCCGTATCGAGGATCACCTTGTGCTTCATCGCATGTCCCTTCGTATCGGATCCGGCATCAGCGCGGCCGTGGGCGGAACCGTCGCCGATCACTCCCCGACCCGGTCCAGCCAGGCCTGCATCTTCGCCTCGTCGGCGTCTTCATAGGCGGTAAAGACGGTGCGGTCAGAAACGAGTCCCCGAGCATAAGGCACTCGGCGCGCGAAGTCCACGTCTCTAACAGCTGCGCGTCCTGTCGCCAGCCGAACAGCACGATTGTCAGCTTCTCCATGGATTGCTCGCGGCGGCGGCTCTCGCGGGCCTCGTCGCACGTACAGGCGCACTGATGCTCTTCCTTACCCCGATCCGCCGGCCTGCAGGGCATGCCGAGTTTGATCGGGGACCGAGGGAGGCAGTCCACCGCCTTCGCGAGGGGTGCCCGTCGGACCAGCAGATGGTCTGCTCCTTCTGCCGCCACAGCCATGCAGGCCGAGGTTGTTACGCGCCTTTGGCATCCACGGGGTCTGTGATGTATTATCGCCGTGTCGGGACGGATCGAGACGACCATGCAGACGCGATTCCCACATACATACGTGATCACCGTGATGGCCGACGATCAGCCGGGCATCATCGCGACCGTGACCGGGGCGATTGTCGCCCTCGGCGGAAACGTGGAGGCCTGCTCCCAGACCGTCGTCGAGGGGTATTTCACGCTCATCGGGGTTATCAGCCTGCCCGAAGAGGTCAAGCCGGACCGTCTGGCGACGGGCATCGCCGAGACCGGAGGCGACACGCGCCTGGACGTGCTCGCACGACGGTACCACCCGCACACTCCTGCGGTCGAGACCCAGCCGCACCAGATGTTCGTAATGACCGCGTTCGGCGCGGACGCGCCGGGCGTGCTCAACCGTTTCAGCCGCTACCTGACCGGCAAGGACATAAACATCGTCGACTTCTACGCCGACATCCGGGGCGACGACCTGGTGCTCATCAGCCAGCTCGAAGTGCCCGATCGGTGGGACATCGCCGCCCTGCAGGCTGACCTGGCGGACGTCGCCGACGAAATGGGCTTCACCGTGCGTCTCCAGCACGAGAACGTCTTCGTCGCCACAAACCAGCTCCGGATGGAACTGCACCGGTAGAGAAGCGCCCGACGCCGTCTTCGCTCAGTTGCATCCCGCTGGTGCAGGCGGGCCTTTTGATGCGGAAGGCGGCGGCGTTCCGCTTCAGGTCGGCAACGAGCGCTCCGCGACCCGCACCCGGGCGCATCCCGCCGTTCACGGTACTGAAAGCAGGGAACGTGAGCCCCGCCCGTGCCATTGCGCGGCATGGATGGGTGTGCCAGGTCGATCAGGTCCTCTGGCATCCCTCGCCATCCAATTCCCGGCGGTCATCACACAGCCGTCGGGACAAGTGCACGGCGAGCGAACGCATTGCTCGACATGCCCGGCGGGGTGCTGCTACACTGTGGCATCCGGCTCCCTCGCCGAGGGCGACCCCGAAGGCGACGTATCCCAGAGGATCACACGATGGAAGACACCTACGGAAATCTCGTCAGTTCGCTGGCGACGGAGAACGACAAGCGGATCGTCCTGCTGGTAATGGACGGGATCGGCGATTGCGACAAC
>CAZADC010000580.1:0-1979 GCA_964483755.1 uncultured Planctomycetaceae bacterium
ACAGGCCGTAACCCGCTCGCTAGTACCCGTCCACAAAGGGGTGTCCGGCGCTGCTTGGGGTGACTGTGGCGTCGCCACCGATGTTGTCAAGTGGCTGATGCATGGGATTCGGGTGTCTGTTGAGCCGTTTGGGCCGCGTTTTTTCCTTGCGGCGGTCTGATGGGGTGCGTTTGCGGGCACGCTCCGCCGGCGGTCTCTGCCGCTTGTTGCGTGTGTTCTCGCGAAGGGGTGGCGCCGGTCAGGCGGACAACGCCACCCCGGAGTGCCGCTCCCGTTGGCGCCGTCGCACGTAGGCCATCCGCCAGAGGTTGTAGGCAAAGACGGTTCCGGCCAGTTCCATGCGGACCCCCGGCAGCCCCCGGCGGCAGAAGCTGCGCAGGTTGAACTTGTGCTTCACGGTGAAGATGGTCGACTCAACCGCAGCCCGGTCATCCCGCAGTTCCTTGTACTCCTCGCTGTTCCAAAGCTCTTCGCCGAGAACCTTGCGGCCCTTGGCCCCGCTGAAGGACACCTTGCCTATCTCTCTCTGCCGAAGGATCTTGAAGTTGTCCGTCGAGGTATATCCGTCGTCGGTGCTCACCTCGGCGAGCGCGATCCCGGTGTTGCCGACGCACTGCTCGACCATGGCCAGCAGCCGCGTGGAGTCGGCGGGATTGCCGCGCTCGACCTCGAAGCAGGTGATAAAGCCGTGCTCGCTGCGGCCGAACTGCGGTTTGTATCCCAGCACAGGATCGCGTTCGCCCTTTTCCACCATGTACGCGTCCGGATCGCACATGCTGTAGGCCTTGTGCGCGGCCGCCACCGTTTCCTGCTCGAGTACCCGGCGCCGGGCGCTGGCCATGGCCTTGGCGCATTCCGCCAGACTGTAGTGAACCTGCTCCATCATGGCGCTGACACGGATGCTGTGCGAGGGCAGCAGGCAGAGATCGTCCAGGCGGTCCGCGCAGGCCGTTGCCCCGGAAGCAATCCTGGCGTGAGCCTGCTCCGCCGTCCGCAGTATCTTCCGATACAGAGTCTTGCGCTCGTTTTTCGCGCCGCGAGTCGAGCCCACCAGACTGACTGCGGTGTGCCAACGCTCGAGCTTCGACAGCCAGCGGACCACGAGCTTCGACGACCACATCACGTCGCTGAGCTTGCTCTGTTTGTCCAGCAGGCGGTACGCCCGCTGGAGGTGTCCCGCGATCAGCCCGCTTTCGGTCGGCCAGGCGCTGTTGGCGGCCACCGCCGAGCTGTCCACGGTGAGCCGCTGCAGGTCGTCAAGATCCGAGGCCGCCACCTGGCGCATCTGCGCTTCATGCAGGAGCTTCATCGTCCGGGGCGAGACCAGTGCCAGGTACTTGGCGACCGTGCTGCGCTTCGGCATCGGCAAGCCCTTCGCGGCGAGGATCATCCCGAACATCTCCGAGTCCGCCAGCCGTTCGTACCCCGAGGCCGAGCTCAAGGACTCCACACCATTGACGGCCACCAGTACAAGCAACAACTCGGCGTCGCAGCCCCGCGGCCGCCCAATGCCGAGTTCGAAGCTGTCCACCGGCACCGAATCGAAATCCGACGGATCGACGCGCTCCACGAACCCGGGCAGCCGGGGCAGGTCCGCCTCCCGCCAGATTTCGTCCATCAGCCGGATCTTCTTCGCCTGCTTCCCGGCCGCGTCGATATCAGCGTCCAGCGAGAGCAGGATCTCCGGGGCAAACGCCGCCAGAGTGAAGGCTTCCCGAGCGATTCCGGTCAGAAAAGTGTCGCGGCAGGCCAGAACTGCGTTGCGCGCGTCGAGCCGGGAGAGTAAACTGAACTGTGCCATGACATGCCCTCCTAGAATGTAACCTATTCCAGTGTAGCATGTTATGGCACTATTTCAAGTTCTGAACGGGCTTTTTGCCCACTTTTTGCGGTGTCCGCAACCTTTATGGATGGGCACTACCTAGCGCAGTCCTTTTCCCCACGCACGTGGGGATGATCCGCTCTCCGAGGCCGAGGAG
>CAZADC010000581.1:0-1957 GCA_964483755.1 uncultured Planctomycetaceae bacterium
CCACGAGCAGATCGAGATGCTCCGGGTCGAGCTCGACCGCCCGCCGGAGGGATCCCGCAACCCGGTGCGGTTCTACAAGCTCGAGAACGCCAAAGCGGTCGACGTGCTCGACACCCTTCGCAACCTGGAGGGCGATACCGGCCTGGAGAACGTGACCGTCGACGGCGCCTCGGGCGAGGGGGCCGGCGAGGAAGACGACGGCATCATCATCAAGGGCCCGACGCCCGAGCAGGTCAACCAGGTCGCCCCGGTCGTCGGGAGCAGCGCCCCCGGCGCGAAGCGCGCCGATCGCAGCGCCGACACCGGTAAGGTCCGCATCATGGCCGACGAGGCCACCAACGCCATCATCGTCGTCGCGGACCCGGCCATGCAGGCGATGTACGCCCAGCTCATCGAGCGCCTCGACGTGCGCCGTCCGCAGGTGCTCATCGAGGCGACCGTCGTCACGCTCGACACCACCGACGACTTCTCGCTCGGCGTCGAGTTCGAGCGGACCGACGAGAACGAGAAGGGAACCGTCCTGAACTTCACCTCCTTCGGTCTCAACACGAAGAACCCGAAGACCGGGGTGATCTCCATCACGCCGTCCATCGGGTACACCGGCGCGCTGCTGAGCCCGGACATCGCCAGGATCGTGCTCCAGGCGCTTCAGTCGGACTCGCGGGCGAAGGTGATCTCCCGCCCCAGCGTGATGGTCAACGACAACGCGACGGCCACGCTGCTCAGCGAAAGGGAGGAGCCGTTCGCCAGCGTCAACGCCTCGACGACGGTCGCCACGACCAGCTTCGCGGGCTACTCGTCCGCCGGGACAAAGATATCCGTCGTCCCCCAGATCAGCGAGGGCGACCACCTGAAGCTGGAGTACGAGATCACGCTGAGCAGCTTCGGCGACGACACGTCGGATACGCTCCCGCCCGCGCGGCAGACCAACGCCCTGACCAGCGAGGCGACGATCCCCGACGCGTATACCATCGTCGTCGGCGGGCTGACCCGCGAGAACACGGCCGAGGTGGTGGACCGGATGCCGGTGCTCGGGGAGATTCCCGGGATCGAGTACCTGTTCTCCAATCGCGTCGAGAACAAGCGCAAGACGACGCTGTTCGTCTTCATCCGGGCGACGATCCTGCGGGACGACAAGTTTGCCGACCTGAAATTCATCTCGCGAGGCGAGGCCGCGCGGGCGGGCGTCGGCGAGGACTTCCCGAACAGCACGCCCCTGGAGATCCGTTAGCGCCCGAGGACCGACCGATGATCTCGCTTCGACAGCTCAATTCGAACGATCGCTCCGGTCCCGCCGGCGCCCCTGAGGCCGTCGCCGCGTCGGGTCTGCAGGACGGCGACGGGCGGGACGTGAACGAAGCGGCGGCCCGGACCGACGCGCCCGCGCTGTCCGAGCTCACGCCGTCCTCGCTGTTCGTCGAGCGGGTGCCCATCGGCTTCGCGCGGCGGAAGAAGGTGCTCGGTCTCGCGACGGAGTCCGGTCCGATGCGCGTCGCAATGGCCGATCCGTCCGATCACCCGGTCCGTGACGTGCTGCGGCGGTGGCTGGGGCGGGCGATCGAGCCCGTCAGGGTCGAGGCCGACCGGCTGAACCTCGCCGTCAACCACGCCTACGGGCAGCAGACCGGCGTGGCGCGGGAGTTCGTCGAGAAGCTCGACCGCGATACGGTGATGGAGGAGATCGACCGGCTCGGCTCGTGCGAGGACCTGCTTAACGTCTCGGACCGGGCGCCGGTGATCAAGCTCGTGAACCTGATGCTCTTCGAGGCGGTCCGGCAGGAGGCGTCGGACGTCCACTTCCAGCCGTACGAGGACCGGCTGGTCGTCCGCATGCGGATCGACGGCGTGCTGTTCGATCTGTTCGACCTGCCGTCGGGCGTGCAGGACGAAGTCGTCAGCCGCGTCAAGGGGATGAGCCGCATGAACATCGCCGAGAAGCGCCTCCCCCAGGACGGGC
>CAZADC010000582.1:0-1947 GCA_964483755.1 uncultured Planctomycetaceae bacterium
CGCGAACGTCTGCGGTTTGAAGCCGGTTTGAACCCCGGTTTGAACCGCTCTCCAAACCGACTCGGGTCGCGCCCGAGGACGGGCGCCCGGCCGGCCCCACGAAGCTCTCGATCCATCAGATAGGCGCTTCTGTCCGGTCATGCTATCGGGCGTGGGTTTGGCATGGGCGATGACCGGCTGTGCTCGACGAGGGTGCCGCGGGTCCCCGGCGTCCAGTTGATGATCTCGGACGCGTGCCGCGGACTGGTCGAGAGCGCGGCGGAGGCCTCACCCGCGGGCACGGCCCGCACCTTCACGGTGGAGATGCGGGGCCGCTGAACCCGAGCGCCCCCTGTACCGAAGGCGCCAAGGTCACGCGCGGGGCGGCCTCGGCGAATGGACGGGCAGACCGAGCGCCTCGCCCACGGCGGCGCAGGCAAGCTCGCCCGCATGGACGCTCAGCCCCGTCGCGAGGTGCGGATCGTCGCGGCACGCGACCTCCCAGCCCTTGTCCGCCAGCGCGAGAAGGAACGGCAGCGTCGCGTTCGTGAGCGCGACCGTCGCCGTTCGCGCCACGGCGGCCGGCATGTTGGCGACGCAATAATGCACGACCCCATCGACCTCGAAGATGGGATCGTCGTGCGTCGTCGGGCGGGAGGTCTCGAAGCATCCGCCCTGGTCGATCGCCACGTCGACCATCACCGATCCGGGACGCATGACGGAAAGCTGGTCGCGCCGCACCAGCTTCGGCGCCGCCGCGCCCGGCACGAGCACCGCGCCCACCACGAGATCCGACACCGACAGGCGTTCCTCGATGGCGGCCATTGTCGAGAAGCGCGTCCTGAACGTGCCGCGAAAGACCTCGTCGAGGTACTGAAGCCGGGCGGGCGACCGGTCGAGCACCGTCACGTCCGCCCCCATCCCCGCCGCGACGCGCGCCGCGTTCACCCCGACGACGCCGCCGCCGAGGACGGTCACGCAGCCGGGCCCGACCCCGGACACCCCGCCCAGCAGGATGCCCCGTCCGCCATTGGCCTTTTGCAGCGCCCAGGCCCCCGCCTGCGGGGCGAGCCGTCCCGCCACCTCGGACATCGGCGCAAGGAGCGGCAGCCTGCCGGCGGCGTCGGTCACCGTCTCGTAGGCGATGGCGGTGCATCCCGAGGCGAGCAGGTCCAGCGTCTGCTGCCGGTCCGGCGCGAGATGCAGGTAGGTGAACAGCACCTGCCCTTCGCGCAGCAGGGCACGCTCCACGGGCTGGGGCTCCTTCACCTTCACGATCAGGTCGGCAGCCGCGAAGATCTCTTCGGCCGTGTCCGCAAGCTGCGCGCCGGCGGCGACGTAGAGCGCATCGGGAAAGCCCGTGCCCAGCCCGCAGCCTTTCTGCACGAGCACCTCGTGACCGTGGGCGACGGCCTCGCGGCAGGTGGAGGGCGTCATCCCGACCCGATGCTCGCCTGTCTTGATTTCCGTGGGGCAGCCGATCCGCATTCTCGTCACTCGTCTCTTGGGGCCATTCGGGCGGGGCGTTCGCCCCGCGGGCATGGCGTGTATGAAGCTTCGTGCGGCGCGCCGCCAGCCTCGCCGTGCCGGGGAAGCGCCGAGTGTCGTCTCGCTGCGGCGCGCGTCACACGAAATCCCTCGGCAGCGTGACGTTCCATGTCCGGCAGAAGATCCGCTCGGCACCCTCGTATGCGTCGAGATCGGCCGAGATCCGGAAATCCTGGGGCGTCGATGTCAGGACCGTGCGCGTCTCGCTCCGCACGGACCAGTCGCCGCGCTTCAGGCCGCGGACGAGTCGCGTCTCTCCGCGCGGCGACTGGAAGTCGTCGCCGCGGGAGGAATACCATTCGAACGTCCGGTTCTCGATCTCCAGATCGACGTCCTCGAGGTGCACGATGCCGTTGTCGTTGACGACCTCGAGCGTCGAAAGATCCCGGGCGAGGTCGCGATGCACGAGCCAGTTGTGCC
>CAZADC010000583.1:0-1938 GCA_964483755.1 uncultured Planctomycetaceae bacterium
CAGGGAGCGCATGAACTCGAAGATGCCGGTGTCCGCCCACTGGTGCTCGCCGAACGTCTCATAGTCCATGAACAGGTTGCAGACGTACCCGTTGCCGTTGATCTGGTCGACCCACCCGGCGAACTTGTCCGTGGTGAGCGGCCATTCCTTCCACCCGCGGTTGCCGAAGCGGAAAGCGATGTCGTCGCTGAGGCGGTAGTTCTTGAGCAGCATCCGCAGGTCGGCGCAGTTTGGCGGGTTGTAGAGGAAGTTCGGGCTGCGGTAGCCCAGCACGTGATCGGCGCCCTCGGTGAGGATGGCGTCGAAGCCCATCTCGTCGACGGTCCGGGCGACGTCGTTGTTGTAGGTCAGCTCGGTGTTGCGGAACACACGCGGCGTCTGGCCGAACAGCTCCTCCATCAGCCCCCGGTGCTTCATCGTCTGGGCGACGAACTCGTCGCGGTCGTAGAGGAATGAAAGGCTGTGGTAGTAGGTTTCGGAGATGAGTTCGACGCACCCGGTCTCCGCCAGCGCCCGGAACGTGTCCATGACCTCCGGCGCCCAGCGCTGGAGCTGCTCGATCACCGTGCCCGTCAGCGAGTAGCTCACGCGGAACGCCCCGCCGTGGCGCTCGATCATCTCCAGCATCAGCCGGTTGGCGGGCAGATAGCACTTGCCGGCGACCTTCCGGCAGATCTCCTCGTTGCGGTGATCGTCGAAGTAGCCCGGGTCGCTGTCGAAGATGGTGTATCTCCGCAGGCGGAAGGGCTGGTGCACCTGGAAGTAGAAGACGACCGAGGCCATGGACTCATACAACGTTCTGACGACCCGGCGGTCAAGGGCATTCTCGCCGCGCGGCGGCATTTCAGGCCGAAACGGCGCGCCGCAGCGCTGTCGACCGGGCGGCGCCCGCCTACGACGCGGCGACGAGCCGGCGGTAGATCTGCGCGATCTTCTCGGCGCTGTCGCGCCAGGAGAGCTTGGCCAGCTCGAACTGTCCGTGCTGGCGGAGCGTCCGCTGCAGGGGCGGGTGGCGCAGGACGGCGAGGATCTTGTTGGCCATCTCGTCGGTGTCCCAGAAGTCGACCTTCAGGGCGTGGGTCAGCACCTCCGAGACGCCGGACTGCTTCGAGATGATCACCGGCACGTTGTGCGAGATCGCCTCCAGCGGCGCGATGCCGAACGGCTCGGAGACCGACGGCATGACGTACAGGTCCGCCATCTGGAAGATCCGGTCCACGTTCCGCCCGCGGAGGAAGCCCGTGAACGTCACGTAGCGCCCGATGCCCAGCGCGGCCGCCTCCTCGATGCACCGCGTGATCATGTCCCCGCTTCCGGCGACCACGAAGCGGACCTTGCGGAACTTCTCGACGACCTTCTTCGCCGCCCGCAGGAAATACTCCGGGCCCTTCTGCATTGTCACCCGCCCCAGGAAGAGGACGATCTTCTCGTCCGTGCCGATCGGGGGCATGTGCTCGGCCGGTACGTCGGGCGCTTCCACGGCGTTGTAGACCACGTCAACCTTCCGCGCGTCCACGCCGTAGCGGGCCCGTACGATGTTCCGCGTGAGGTGGCTGACGCACACGACACGGTCGGCGGCGTGCATGCCCATCCGCTCGATGTCGTATATCTGCTGGTTGATGTTCTCGCCGCTGCGGTCGAACTCCGTGCTGTGCACGTGGACGACCAGCGGTTTCCCGCATGCCGCCTTGACGGCGACTGCGGCGGGACAGGTCATCCAGTCGTGCGCGTGGATGACGTCGAAGTCCTCCCGAACCGCCAGCTCCACGGCGAGACGCGCGTACCGCTGGACCTGCCCGAACAGGTCGCCGGCGTACTGCTCGTCGGCGTCCGGGACCAGATCGTCGGACGGCGCCCCGGCCGCGAGCACCTCGTCGACGCTCGGGGCGCCGGTGGACGGTGACGGCTCGCCGGACGCCTCCGTCCCCCGCCCCGGTC
>CAZADC010000584.1:0-1936 GCA_964483755.1 uncultured Planctomycetaceae bacterium
CCTCGCGGTCGGCGGTGGCCAGCTTGCCGAACCGTGCGAAGGGCGCCCGGTCCAGGATCGGGTCCCGCCCGGAGAACACGTAGTTGGCGGCGGACGCGACGAGCCCGATCGGCGCGGCGTCGTCCAGGATGGACCAGGACTCGGGCGCGTCGTCGGGCTCGGGGACGCGGATTCCCGTCAGCGTCGTTCCCCCTGCCCCGCCGTCCTCGAACAGCTCCTCACGCCGGGCCCGCTGCGCCCAGCCCGCGGTCAGATCGTCCGGGCTGCTGCCCAGTCCCGCCTCCCACAATCGCCGTGCGGCGAGCAGGCCGCGCCGGACGCCCGAAACCACGCCGCCCGGCCCGTGCCCGGCCACCGACCGGGCGATCCCGGCGACGAACGCGTTCGTCACGCCCAGCATCCGGCCTTCGTGGGTGTCCGCGAAGCCCTCCTCGAGAAGGGCGGGATCGTAGAAGAGGCGCGTGCCGGCGAACTCGCCTTGCGCCGTGCGCACCAGCGCCCCCTCGACGCCGAAACGGACCACCAGGTGGGCGCAGCGACACAGCTCGCCCAGGACCGGGAGGTTGTCGATCTCCGACACCAGGTCCAGCGCCGTCCGCTCCCAGCTCAGGCGGCGGCTGATGCTCGCGCCGGCGTGACGCAGATCGTTCACGCCCACCACGACGATCAGCCGGTCGCGGTGTGTCTCCTGGAGCGCCTCCCAGAGCGGCCCGTCGGCCAGCGGCGTGTTCATCTTCAGGATGACGATCGGCTGGCCGTCTCTCACGGCCGCAGGCCAGTGGTCGGGCGCGTCTCGGAAGCCGTTGCCGACGTCGTCGAGGACCACCACGTCGGCCGCGGGATCGTCCGCGTCCAGCGGCGGAATCCGCGGCGCGCCCCGGGCGGGCCCGGAGAAGCCGCAGTGCCTTGCGATGCGGTAGACCGGCGATTTCGCGTTCGCCTTTCCGGTTGACCGGGGGTATGCAGCCAGTTCGCCCATGGAGTGTATGCAGTGCTCCGGGGAACAGGCCTCCACGGCGTCGAGCTGCGGACCGTGCACGGCTGCGGCTTCGCCGACGGCCGCCCGGACCAGCTCGGCGAGCATCATGGCGCCGCCGGGCAGGGCGAATCGTTGCGTGCCGGGGTAGGTCCGCCAGTTCGGACGATCGGTGATGCGCGCCGCCGCCGGCGCGACGGCAACGTCCAGCCAGTCCACGGCGACGTCGCCGTGGACCACGATGCGAGGGGTCTCGCCCATGTGTCGGTGTCCTCTTTTTCCGGTACGAAGTGCGCTGCCGACCTGTGCCCGCACGGCCGGGTCGGGTCCGGGGCAGGCATTCTGGGCACATTTCGCCCGAAGTGCAACTTGCAGGTGAGGCCTTGCCCGGGCACGCCGCTTCTTTCGCCTGTTGGGCAAACGCCCGGACCTGGCAACAAGTCTCACGAATCAGGGGCTGGTGCTGCTCCGCGCGGGCGGCGAGACGTCCGGGGCCTACGACAAGCTCAAGCCCAGAAGAGCATCCTCCGGAGCATCGGCGACTCGGCGTGCACGCCGGACAGCGGCGTATTGCCGGCGGTCGCGCGCGGGCGTATGATCCACGCGATCGTCAGATCCGAAAAGGGGTCCACGGTGCAGGCCCTTGTACGGCAGGAGGTGCGCGGATGCCGACTCCCCCGGAAGATCGCGGCGGCGGACATGCCGGCGCCCCGCGGCGTGTGACGCGGAAGGACCTCATCTTCCGCGTGTTCGTCAGCTCGACGTTCAGCGACATGAAGCGGGAACGCGACGCGCTGCAGAGGCACGTCTTTCCCGCCTTGCGGGAGCACTGCCGGCGACGGGGGGCGCGGTTCCAGGCGATCGATCTTCGCTGGGGCGTCGGCCAGGAAGCGGCGCTGGATCAGCAGACCATGAATATCTGCACCCGCGAGCTGCGCCGCTGCCAGGAGATGTCGCCCC
>CAZADC010000585.1:0-1929 GCA_964483755.1 uncultured Planctomycetaceae bacterium
TTGCCGAGTACGACCGCCTGCACGCGGCGTTCGAGGCCCACGGCGGGTACGACTACGTCAACCGCGTCGAGGCCGTGCTGACCGGGCTGGGTTTTGCGCGCCGTCAGTGGGATCAGCCCCTGGCGGAGCTGTCCGGCGGGCAGCGGACGCGGGCATACCTGGCGAAGCTCCTGCTCATCGAGCCCGACCTCCTGCTGCTCGACGAGCCGACCAACCACCTCGACGTCGACAGCGTCGAGTGGCTGGAGCGATGGCTGGGCGACTACCGCAAGGCGCTGGTCGTCGTCTCGCACGACCGCTACTTCCTGGACCGCACCACGAACCGGACGTTCGAGCTGGCGTTCGCCTCGCTGGAGACCTATCGCGGCGGCTACTCGGAGCACCTGCCGAAGCGGCGGCAGCGCCACGAGGAGCGCCTGAAACAGTGGGAGGCGCAGCAGGAGTACGTCGCCCGCACGGAGGAGTTCATCCGCCGCCACCTCTCCGGGCAGCGAACGAAGGAGGCCCAGGGACGCCGGACGCGGCTCGAGCGGTTCCTCCGCACCGAGGCGATCGAAAAGCCCCGCGCCCGGCAGCGGATTTCCCTCCGGCTGTCGCCGTCGCGGCAGACGGGCGACCTGGTCCTGCGGGCGGGCGAGCTGGAATGCGGGTACGCAGCCGGCGAGCCGATCGTAACGGCTGAGTCGCTGGAGGTCCGCCGCGGGCGGCGCGTGGCGATCGTCGGCCCCAACGGGTCGGGCAAGACCACGCTCCTGCGGACGCTGCTGGGCGAGCTGCCGTCGCTGGGCGGGACCGTCCGCCGGGGCACGCACGTGCGGACCGGCTACCTGTCGCAGACGCAGGAGAATCTCGATCCCGACGCGAGCGTGCTGGACGCCCTCCGCCGGGCCGATCCGGGCATGAAGGTCTCCGAGGCCCGCGACCTGCTGGGCGCGCTGCTGTTCAGCGGCGACGACGTCTTCAAGCCCGTGCGTGAGCTTTCCGGCGGGCAGCGCAGCCGTCTGATGCTCGCCCGCCTGGCGGCGCGGGACGCCAACGTCCTGCTGCTGGACGAGCCGACCAACCACCTCGACATCCCGTCCCAGGAGATACTCCAGGACGTGCTTGGGCGATTCGACGGCACGATCCTCATGGTCAGCCACGACCGGTATCTCATCGACGCGCTCGCGACCGACCTGTGGGTCATCGACGCCGGCGGCGTGCACACGGTTCGCGGCGGGTGGGAGGACTACCTCCGCTGGCGGAGCGAACGCCGCGCGGAGCAAGACCGGCGTGCAGAGCCAGACGCGCCCGGGCGAAGGGGCGGGCGCACCGGCCACGAGCGACGAAAGAAGCTCCGCAATCGCCGCGAGGCGCTGCGTCGGCGCCACGAGTCCGTCGAGGAGGAGATTCATGAGCTCGAGACGGCCCAGAAGCGCCTCGGCCACCGCATCAGCGAGCTCGGACAGGCCGGTGAGGTGGACGAGGTCGAGCGCCTCGGGCGGCGGTACGCCGAGGACGGCGAACGTCTCGCGGCGCTGCTGGGCGAGTGGGAGGCACTCAGCGAGGAGCTCGAAGAGCTTCAGGGGCAGAGCTGAGGGCCCCCGTCGGCGATGCAAAGCGTTGCCACGCGACGGTGCAGGGGGTATCGTGCCCGTGCTTACGGAACGCACAACGCAAGGAAGCCATCCATGAACGTACTGATCACGGGCGGAGCGGGGTTCATCGGGTCGCACCTGGCCGAGCGGCTTTGCGGCGACGGAGCGGCCGTTACGCTGGTCGACGATCTCTCGACGGGATCGATGGACAACATCGCCCATCTCCTCGGGCGCGACGGCGTGCGGTTCGTCCGGGAGTCGGTCCGCAACGAGTCCACGATGACCGCGCTGGTCGACCGTTGCGACGCGATTTTCCATCTCGCGGCGGCCGTGGGGGTGCAGCTCATCGTCG
>CAZADC010000586.1:0-1927 GCA_964483755.1 uncultured Planctomycetaceae bacterium
ACCGCGACGGCGACCATTCCAACCTCTCGCCGGGGCTGTTCCCGCAGATGACGTGGGTCGAGTACTCCGATCACGCCAAGGACGCCGGGCTGCACCACGGGCTCGCCGACAGCATCCTGCACGACGCGCCGACGATCGGCAACGCCTCCCTCGCCCGGACGCGCGGCCCGTTCTGGCGATCGATGCCGCGGATGGCGTATCAGAGCCAGCGAAGCGCGGCGATGCTCTACCTGCTCTACCGCTCCAACAAGCTCTACGCCTACCCCTGCCACCACGACCACTCCGCCGGGCGGCACGGTGACGTCTACTTCGCCAATACCCCGTACGTCGTCATCTCGCAGGGATCGTCGGGATCCGACAAGCCGTTCCTCAAGGCGCTGGGCGCGACGATGGCGGCGTTCCGGCCCGAGACGAAGCAGGGGCTGATCGAGCACGGCCTGCTCGCGCCGACGCTCCAGATGATCCTCCGCAGCACCGGCAAGCAGCTCGATTCCGCCGACGACTACCTGACCGGCGTGGCGCACCCGACGGTCTTCTCCGGCGGCAGCATCGACATCGAGGCCATGGTCCGTCTCGCCCACGACATCCCGCCCGACGCCGTCCCCCCCGTCGTCGAGCTCGAGGTGCTCGAAGAGCAGACGCCCCGGCCGGGTGTCGACTACTTCGCCGCGCCGCAACGGACGGAGGAGGTATTCACGACCCCCTCGGCCGTGGCGCGCGTGATGCGCGGCGTCGGGCGCGAACGCCGGATGGTGGTCAGCGCCGCCGGTACGAAGGACCCGAACGGCCGACCGGTCGCCTTCCACTGGAAGCTGCTCCGCGGCGATCCGGACCGCGTCACGATCCGTCCCATCGGCGAGCGCGGCGAGAAAGCGGAGATCATCGTTGCCTGGCACCCGCGGCTGCCGATCCATCCCGGCGCGAAGCTGGAGTCCAACCGCGTGGACATCGGCGTGTTCGCAGATAACGGCCCGTATCACTCCGCCCCGGCGTTCGTGACCTGGTACTGTCCGAACAACGAGCAGCGGGAGTACGACGAGGCAGGGAGGATCGTCTCGGTAACCTACGACGGCGGCGACGGAAAGGGCGCGTACGCCGACCCGGTCATCACGCTCGCGAAGAACTGGGTCGATCGGTACCAGTACGACGAGGGCGGCAATCGGATCGGCTGGACGCGAACCCGCGGCGACAGGACAGACCATTTCACGGCCGATGGGAAGTTGATCGTCCGCCGCGGCGACGACCGCGAGCCAGTCGAGACCGGAGAGGTACGCTACGTGGTCAAGCCGGTCGGGAAGGGCAAAGCCCCCGTCCTGGGCGATCAACCGATCCGCTGAGACGGTGTTGCACAACTTGACAGTTGTCCGATGGAGGCAACAGGCTTTCGCAGGGCAAGGAGACCTGCTGCGAACAAGCTCTTGCCAGATGAAGGACGGGCCAAGAGCAAGCCGCTTCTGCCCGCCGGCGGTCGCCACCTCACAGGCGGTCGGTCGTGGGCGGAGGGCCGGAACTGCCTGCGGGGCATTCTGTTCGTCCGTATAGGCGTTTCCTGGCAGATGATGCCCGCCTGCTCACCAAGGCCTTCGGGGTCGGCCGGTCCACGTGCCGGCGGCGCTCCTGGGAAGAGGGAGACTTCGCCGGGCTTGAAATTGGAGCATGACAGAGATGTTCAATGCAGAAGACGAAAGACTCGCTCGTGAAGTGGTCGCCTTGACTCGGCGGGTAGGCGATGCGGCGTTCGTCGCATTGTACGCCTATGGGAGTTCGGTTCGCGGCGATGCCGACCACTGGAGCGATCTCGATGTCTTCCTTTTCAGACGGGATGAGCCCGATGCGCTGCAGCGGACCCGCAAATGGATGCAATTGGTCTATCCCGCATTATTCAGTACGCCGTGCAAAGGCGTCGGTCTTCAGCGGGAAAGGATAC
>CAZADC010000587.1:0-1916 GCA_964483755.1 uncultured Planctomycetaceae bacterium
CGCCCCCGCCGGCGCGAAGTTCGCCCTCGTCGTCAGCCGGTTCAATGAGTTCATCTCCTCGAAGCTGCTGGACGGATGCCGCGACGCGCTGGTCCGCCACGGGACCGATGACGCCGACGTCGACGTCGCGTGGACGCCCGGCAGCTGGGAGATGCCGCTGGTGGCCCGCCGGCTCGCCGAATCGGGCGACTACGCCGGCGTGATCTGTCTCGGGGCGGTCATCCGTGGCGGGACGGACCACTACGAGTACATTGCGGCCGAATCGGCCAAGGGGATCGCCCAGACCTCCCTGGCGACCGGCGTGCCGGTGGTGTTCGGCGTGCTGACGTGCGACACGATCGAGCAGGCGATCGAGCGTGCGGGCACGAAGGCGGGCAACAAGGGCGCCGACGCGGCCGTCACGGCCGTCGAGATGGCGAACCTCCTGGCCGAGCTGCCCGGCAGCAAGACCGGGAAGAAGTAATCCTCCGTGAACCCATTCCATCGGGCAAGGCGCCTTGCGCTGCAGGGGTTGTGCTGTCTCGACGTGCGCGGGGCGGGGCAGGCGGAGCTCGTCGACGATTTCATCGCCGACAGCAGGGAGGCGCCCGGCACGCTCACCGACGCCCGCGAGCTGCTGGGCGAAACGTGGGACAACCTCGAGCAGATCGACGCCATGCTCGCCCGCCACGCGCGGCACTGGCAGCTCAGCCGCCTGGCGCTGGTGGACCGGAACATCCTCCGCATCGGCGTGTGGGAGCTGCTGAGCGGACGGGCGCCGTTCAAGGTCGTCATCTCCGAGGCCCTCCGCCTGGCGAAGGAGTTCTCCTCGGCCGAGAGTTCGCGGTTCGTCAACGGCGTGCTCGACGCCGTCGCGCACGAAATCCGACGCGACATCGAAGGCAATGCGGCTTCGGGGGAGGCCTGAGACCGACCCCCGCCCCCCGCACCGGGATGCGAACTTCACGCGGACCTCATTCCCCGCGCTTGCCGGCGACGGCGCGCACGAGCAGCACGACGCCCCGCACGATCAGCGTCAGCGCCAGGACGAACAGCAGGCTCGTCCAGATGTACGTCAGCAGCGGCCAGAGGTCCTCCATCACGTCACGGAACCGGGAGCTCAGCGCGCCGACCAGCGCGATGCCGGCCGCGATGACGACGACGGCGAGCAGCGTCGGACGGATCGGCTTACCCACCGGCGCGAGCCGGACCGACAGGCACAAGGCAAGGTAGATGAACACGGGGACCCGCCAGTCGCTCCATGACACGTCGCCGAGCGTCTCGGCCATGCGGCGCAGGAGGTCGACCTGCCCGCGGAGCTGGTCCCAGAACGCGTCCCAGCTTTCCGGCGGCGCCTGGGGCAGCGCCGCCCGCGCCGGAAGCACGCCCGTGCCCGCGGCGAATTCCCGCAGCACGGGCTCGCCGAGCAGGGCGTGGACGACCAGCACGGCCGCCACGCACGCGACGATCGACAGAATGCCCGCCACGACCGGACCGAGAAGCCTCCAGCGGGCGCTGGCTTCGGTGGCAGGCGCGGCGTGGCCGCCGGAATCGCCGGAATCGCCCTTGCCCGGCAGCAGCTTCGCCCGGCGCACCTCTCCGCCGGTGATCAGGCACCCGAAGATGTACGCCATCTCGCTGATGATCGTGCCGGGCAGCAGCGCCCAGTTGACGTAGACGGCGGGGACGAGCTTCGTCCACAGGCGGTGCACGCCCGCCGCGGCGAACAGCGTCAGCACCATCCAGAATACGAAGGCCAGGTAGATCATCCGTTCTGTCGCCGCGCCGGCGCGCAGCGTCTCCTGCAGCGTACTATCGTCCGTCGGGGGCGGTTTGCTGAAGGCGGAGTCATTCGACCCGCTCGGTCGGCTCGTTGGGGGAGAGCCCGTCGGCGGGGTTGACGCGTGCGCCCGAGGGCGCATCGACCGGGCCGTGCA
>CAZADC010000588.1:0-1911 GCA_964483755.1 uncultured Planctomycetaceae bacterium
GATCGGCACAATGGGCAGGAAAACCTCATAGATTTAGCTATGACACAGTACTAGTTCAGATCCACGATACCGCGTCGCAGGGCGTACTTCACGAGCGACGTCTGATCGTGGATGTTGAGCTTCCGCATGAGGTTCGAGCGGTGGGTGTCGACGGTCTTGATTGCCAGGTCCAGCTGGTCGGCAATCTGCCGGTTTGTCCTTCCCTCCGCGATGAGCTGAAGCACCTGGCGCTCGCGCGTGGTGAGGTTGTCGTACGGGTCCGTTTCGCGACGAGCGATGATCTGCAGCACATTCCGTGAGATGCCCGGCCCGAGATACAGGTCCCCACGTGCGACGGCCTGGACGGCCTCGGTGAGCTGTCCGGCGGCGGCCTCCTTGACCAGGTAGCCCGACGCGCCGTTCTCCAGCGCCTTGGCGACGAACTGCTCGTCGTCGTGCATCGTCAGGATCAGAATCGACACGCCGTTGACCTTCCGGTTCAGCTCCCGGCACAGGTCCAGCCCGTTGAGTCCGGGCATGGTGATGTCCAGCACGACCACGTCCGGGCGGAGCTGCCGCACCTGCTCCATCACCGTCAGCCCGTCCCCGCACTGTCCGACCACGTTGATGTCCGGGGCGTTGGCCACCACGGCCGCCAGACCCTCCCGGACCATGGCGTGGTCGTCGGCAAGAAAGACACTGATCTGCCCGTTGCCCATCGTTGTCCCGTCCTTTCCATCTTCGGTGCGCCCGTGAATACTTGCGGCGCGTCGGCCCGGCGTTGACCGGTGATGCGGCGAGCGTAGAGCGTTGCAGCATGCCCGATAACTGATTCGGCGAAAGGGCACGGACGCAAAGCCGGAAATCCTTTCGCTGCAACCGCTTGTGAAATGCCTCACACGTTGCAGCCTGTTGTCGCCATATTCTAGGGCGTCCGTTGGAGGAAATGCAAGGATCGCCGTTGACAACAGTCGAAATAAGCGCGCCCCTTTGCCGCGGCAAGCAAGACCGCCTGCTTGCGTCAGGGGTGACGCCGCGGTACAAGCGGGCTCCGCCGTCAGGCTGCGGCGGGGCCGCTGGTGACAGGACACTAAGGTAATCGTACTGAAAGCTCCCCCGTGGATGCCCTGATTTTCGACTTCGACGGCGTGGTGATCGACAGCGAGCCGATCCACCTCGACTGCTTTCGCCGGACGTTGCGCCGTTTTGATGTCCGGCTCAGCGACCGCGAGTACTATCGCGAGTACATCGGCTTCGACGACCATGACTGCTTCGCCGCGGTGCTGGACGCCAATGGGGTGCCGTACACCGAGCAACTTCTCGCCGAGCTGACCGAGGAGAAATCCGCGATGATCCGGCGCGCCTACGCCGAGTCGATCGAGGCACTGCCGGGCGCCGTGGAGCTGATCCGTCGGCTCGCGTCGGCCGGGCTGCCGCTCGGATTGTGCAGCGGGGCCTTGCGGGCCGAGATCGAGCTGGCCGCCCGGACGATCGGCGTGCTGGAGTGCTTCGACGTGATCATCTCGGCCGACGACGTCAGCCGGGGCAAGCCCGATCCGGAGGGGTACCGCAGAACGCTCGACGAGTTGTCGGTCGCGGCGGGACGGACGCTGGATCCGGCGCGGTGTCTCGTCTTCGAGGACGCTCCGGCCGGGCTCCGGGCGGCCCGCGCCGTCGGGATGAAGACCGTCGCCGTGGTGGGCAGCTACCCGCACGACGCGCTCACGGAAGCCGACCGCGTCGTCGGTTCGCTGACGGAGGTGGACACGGGCCTCCTCGAGACGCTGACCTCCTGATTGAGACCCGCCTCACTCGGCTCGCGTCGCTACGGGCGCGGTCGTGGCGGATGCGTCCACGTGCCGGATGATCGCCCGGGCGACCTTTTCCTGCATCCGCTTGGCCAGCCAGTTCTTCCCGCCCGGCAGGTCGCGC
>CAZADC010000589.1:0-1908 GCA_964483755.1 uncultured Planctomycetaceae bacterium
CGAGAGCTGGGGTCTGGACAACGTGCGGGTCGAGTTGCTGGACGCCGCCCCCGCCCCGCCCGCCGGTGAACTCGACAAGCTGTGGGAACGGCTCGATGATCTGGACCCCCAGGTCGCCTACGAGGCCCAGTGGACATTGATCTCCCACGGACGGCACGCTGCGGACTACCTCGCCAGGCGCGTCGGCGACCGGCCGGTGAAGTGGACGAGAATAGACGAGTTGGCCAAGGAGCTGGCTTCCGACGACCCGGCCGCTGTCGACGCGGCCGTGGCGCGACTCGACAAGATGGGCGTTGTCGGCGGCCAGGCGATGATCCGCGCGATGCAGGAAGCCCTGCCCGACCGCACGCAACGGCTGCTGTCCGAGCGGATCGAGAAGCTCGGCCTGTCGCGATACAGCGGACAGCTTAGACTGTACCGGGCGATGCGGGCGCTGAGCATTCTCGGCGGAGACAAGGCGATCGACTCCCTGGCGTCCATGGTCGCGCCGTACACCCGGCAGGAGCTGCGCATCCTGGTCCAGCGTGAGCTGTCGAGGATTCTCGAGAACCGCCTGACCGCGACGCTGGCCGAGGCGCGGCGCGCCCGTCGCGCGGGCCGGATCGATGACGTGGTCATTCTGCCGGAGTGGGCGGCCGACCTCTGGCCCACCAATTACCCGCGCCTGCAAGAGGCCCATCAGTTGTCCGAGCGGTTCACCGCCTCGGTCGAGGCCGGAGCACCCCTCCCCGCCGACCAGATCGTCCTGCCCGAGCGACGGATTGAGCTGTCCCTCCCGCACGGCGTGCGATTGGGGCTGATGCGCCAGCCGGCGGGGACGGTGCGCTACCCGGCCGGTTACGTGGACGGCGAACTGCAGATCGCCGAGGAGTCGCACGACTACGCCTTCTACCTGTCGGAGACGCCGGTGACGCGCCTGCAGTGGCAGGCGGTGATGGGAGAGCGGGAGGGCTACACCACGGGTTCGGGCCGCCCGGCGACGGGGCTGTCCTGGTCGGAGGTGGTGGAGTTCTGCGAGAAGCTGTCGATCATGACCGGGCGCGACGTGCGCCCGCCGACGCACGACGAGTGGCGCTGGGCGGTGCGGTACGGAGGAGCGGAAGGCTTGCCGAATCCCTCCGGGGCGTTCGCTCCCAGCGGCGTCCGCTACGGCCCGGCGGGCGGCCACCACGTCGCCGCGGTGCGCTGGTTGCCCACCCAGCTCGGCGTGCGGGGTCTGCTGCGGGCCTGCCGCGAATGGACGGCTGACCGCATGAGCCACATCCGCTCTGCGGCCGGCATATCCGAGGACGCCATCGCCGTTGTGGGCTTCGGCGGCCCGGAGACGGTTGCGGCGACCGCGCCCGATGCATCGAGCGACGACCTCGGCTTTCGAATCGTCGTCGGCGGTCCGCCCACGCTGCGGCAACTGCTCGGGCCGGTCACGGCAAGCGGATTCGCCACCGACGAGGAGACGGGCAAGCGCGGGCCTCTCTCGGCGCCGGTCCGCGTTACGCTGGGCAACCGCAGCGACGCCCCGGCCGACATGAAGGTGCGATGGGACATCGAGGATGCTTCCGTCTGGCGAGTGAGCCCGACGACGAGCTCGGCGACGGTGGAACCCCGTCGGCATGCTGAGGCACGTTTCCGGCTGACTTTCGCCGGGAGCATTGAGGACCTCTATCCCTTGCCCGCCCTGCAGGTCAGCCATCCCGAGCGGCCGGGCGAGATGATCGAACGGGCCGTGCGGGTCAATCCGGCCGAGGTGTATCTGCACGTCCGTCGCTCGGCCGAGGCGCCCAAGACCAACGCCGCGCCGGGTATCGACGGCCGGCTCGAAGCCGTCTGGGACGACGCGGCCGTGCTCGACGCCTTCCTTCCGCCCGACGCCGACGGCAGGCCGGCTCAGCCCACGGAGGTGCGTGTGAT
>CAZADC010000590.1:0-1905 GCA_964483755.1 uncultured Planctomycetaceae bacterium
TGCCTTCTATTTCTTTGAGGTTTTTATGTTGGATGTGTTGCCAATCTTCACCTGTGGATCTGACCGACGACGGCGACCTCGTCATCGCCATGCCCGACTCGAACACGCCGCGCCTCTACGTGTCGCGCTCGTACCGGAAGATGTCGCGCGACAAGCGGACCGACAAATCCGCGCGCGACTTCATCCGCCGGAACATCCGCTCGGCCGAGTGGCTCATCAGCGCCGTGGCCCAGCGGCGCGAGACGGTCCGCCGCGTCGTCGGCGAGGTGTTCCAGGTCCAGCGGGACTTCCTGGAGTCCGGGTCGGAGGCGCTCAAGCCGCTGCCGATGGCGGACATCGCCAACAAGGTGGGCGTGCACGTCGCCACCGTCAGCCGGGCCGTCGCCGGAAAGTACGTCCAGACGCCCGTGGGCATCTACCCGCTGCGGATGTTCTTCTCCGGGGGGACCACGACGTCCGAGGGCGAGGACGTCGCCTGGGACGCCGTCAAGGCGAAGCTCCGCGAAATCATCGACGCCGAGGACAAGTCCAAACCCCTCAACGACACGAAGCTCGCAGCCGAGCTGAAGAAACACGGCATCACGATCGCCCGACGCACCGTCGCCAAGTATCGCGACCTGATGGACATCCCCCCCGCCCGCCAGCGCCGCGAATACTGATCCCGCTTCCTGCGGCGCCGTGCTTCCGCTGCAAAGCATGCTTCGATGTGCACCGGTTCCCAACCGCTCCGCGAGAGCCTCAAGCAGTCCCGGCTCCCGCAGGCTCTCGTCCGGGCGGCCGCTGCACCGCCCTTGCTCGAGGTGATCATCCCTCCCAGGAATGCAGCACCAGCGTTCAGCCCCTGGAGCCTCGGATTTCGGATTTGCCGTCCGCCCTACATGTACCCGAGATTCTTCAGGCGCTTCGTGATCTCGGCCTTTTCGGCCGCGTCCTGCTCGGCGTCGCGGGTGACGTAATCCCCCTCGACGAGCAGGTTGTTGCCCTCGCCGGCATGCGTCGCGCCGAACCACGCGGCGATCGTCGGGGCGACGTCCAGTCCGCTGGGGGTGTAGTCGTCCGGCACGTGCAGGCGCTCGCGCACCCCCCGCCCCGCCGCCAGAACGCCGTAGTCGGTGTGCTCGTCGCCCTGGAACCCGTGATCGGAAATCACCAGCACGCCGGCCGGGTCCGCCCCGTCGATCAGCCGCCCCAGCAGCTCGCCGACCTTGGCGTAGCACCAGCGCTCCACCTCGCCGTCGACGCCGAAGACGTGCCCGAACCGGTCGATGAACGAGAACTGCACCATCTCCAGGCGCGCCTCCGGGAGCGACAGGAACAGCCCCGCCAGCCGGTCGGCCGCATCGCCGGCCCGGCGGCGGCCCTCGTCGAAGCCCGTCTTCGTCAGCTCCCGGCGCCATTGGCGGTGCGAGTCGCGCTCGGGGTCCTGGAACCAGTGCGTGATGTCCACCCAGTCGATGTACTCGTCGGGAATCCGCTCGCCGATCTCGTCCGGCCAGTACCAGCGCCCGCGGCGGATCAGCGGGAACCCGCCCACGTGGACGCCGTTGACCTCGCGGACCGGGCAGGTGATCGGCATGTTGACGATCTTCACCCGCACGCCCGCCTCGCCGAGCGTATCCCACACGTGCGTGGACGGCGTCGTGGCGTACGTCGCGTAGCGCTTGTGGGCCGGCTTGCCGCGAAGGACGCGCCCGAGGTTGTGCAGGCGCCATCGCAGCAGGTGCAGGGTGTCGTTGCGGGCGTAGCGGCGGCGGAACTCCAGCCCGTACACGTCCCGGACGTTGTGCGTCGTCATGCTGTCGCCGGTGTAGAGCGTGGTCCAGCTCGGACCGGTGACCGGAATCGGGGCGTAGAGCGGGTGTACGTCCAGGTCCAGAGCGTTGTGCCGGGCGAAGAGCTCGTGAT
>CAZADC010000591.1:0-1894 GCA_964483755.1 uncultured Planctomycetaceae bacterium
GACCGACGTCTCGGTGCGAACGCGGGGGATGCCGATCGCCTCGAACAGGAGGAAGGCGGTCGTTCCGGTGGCGTCCTGGGTGAGGGTCTGGTCGATGCGGATGCCGATCTCGCCGCCGCCGAGGTCGCCCTCGACGAGGTGATCGGCGAGAATCTTCTGCACGACGTTGCGGGGCATCGGGGCTCCTTCACGCTGGGGATGGTCTGCGAAGGGAAGATGCTACCACACCCCGACGCGCCCCCGCCAGCGCGGGACGTGCACCGCCTCAGCGGCGCGCCCGCCTCGGCAGCCGTCCGACGCGGTCAGTTCGACCAGGGGAACCGTCCGCCGTCGAAGATTTCCCGATCGAAGCTGGTCCGCAAGCCCCAGGGAGCGTCGCTCATCCAGCCGTACGTGCTCCAGTCCCAGTCGCCCGGCAGGCGGTTGGCCGGTCGTCGGTCAGTGTAACTCATTGCCTGTACCGAAATAGCGCCACCAGCCCCAATAGGGGCGGGTATTCTCATAGCGCTCGTAGTTGTGCGAGAAGTCGTCCAGCCAGTCGCCTCGCTCCTTCACGTCCGAAATCGTCACCACCGCCCCGTCGCACCGCGCGACGTTCTGGAACGACCAGTCGGCGTGACTGCTCGCGTGATAGATTCGCGGCCAGAGCCAGTCGCTGGAATCGGCGAACAGCGCCTCGTTGGCCTTCATGTAGTTGTTGAGCGTCGGCGGTCCGCCGTTGGGGTGGTTAGGGTTGATCTCACTCGGTTTGGTTCCGTTCTTCGGGTCCACCCAGTACCCGTGAGCGTAGTCCACGCGCAGGTACCCGAGCTGCCTGTCGACGAGGAAGTACTCGAACCGGTCGCGGAAATCGTCGTGTGCGGCCACCGGGCGATTGCCCCATCCGCCGCGGTTCCATGGCCTGCAGCCGGGGCAGTAGAAGTGGCGTGCATCTTCGACGTACCGCTCCGCGAAGAGCAACCCGAAACCCGACGGGCTGCGCGGTCCTTTGGAACCGTCCGGGAGTGTGGGCTGCCCGAGACAGTTGTACGTTTCAAGGTTCCCAGCGGATGCCGTCCAGACGAGCATGTCGTTCCAGTCGTTTGCGTACTGATGCCACGCGATCGCGACGTTACGCATCTGGACCTGGCAGGCGGCCAGCCCGGCGAACGTCTGCGCGCTCTGCAGCGACGGCATGAGGATGCTCACCAGCAGGGCGATGATGGCGATGACCACCAGAAGCTCGATCAGCGTAAAGGCCCGCTTTCCGGCTGGTCGTGACTTCGCAGGCGCCAAGATACCGCGCCGACGCGATCCGTTCCGTCGAGACATGACCTTCTCCTAACTGTCTGCTGCCGACGCGGCCGGGGACGTGAAAGGCAGTGAAGCCGCGTTCGAGTATGTCAGCTATTGTACCGTGTCGCAGGCAGTCGTCCACTGGCTGCGCCCGGCGATCCAGCGGGCGGCCGATGGGGCGGGTTCGGCCGGGCCAGCGAAGCCCGGCGCTCCATTTACGCCTTGCTCACCAGTTCGCCGGGGGCCAGAACGAATTGCCCCACGGGTTCTTGGCGCCGCTGAACAGCTCGACGTCGAAGCTCGTCCAGAAGCCCCAGGCATTGTCGGACATGTTGTGCGGATAGCCGCGGTCGCCCGGGTACACGTTCACCAGGGCGTCGCCGGATCGCTCGTTCAGCGGGTACCAAGCCTGGTCCGTCCACGCCCACTTGTCGCGGTTCACCCAGTCCATGACGGCCTGGATGCTGCCGTCGGAGGCGACGACGTTCATGTTCATCTTGACGCCGCCGGAACCCCCGTGCTGTGTGATCTGGGAGTACTTCGAGCCGCGCCAGGCGTTGGCGGCCTCCGCGATCATCAGGCGCGTTCGAGGATAGACCTTGTCCTTCCGCCCGCTCCA
>CAZADC010000592.1:0-1892 GCA_964483755.1 uncultured Planctomycetaceae bacterium
GTCGGACGACGCGCCCGCCTCGATGCTCAGCAGCTCGGTGTTGGCGTAGGTCACGTCAGGCCGCGCTCCGTCGGGGTTGGTGACCGTCACGGTCGCCGGCGTGGCGTTCACGTCGATCGTGCTGCCCGTGTCCGGGCCCACGATCACCAGCTCATCGGCCAGCGAGCCGAGCAGGTCGACCGCCACGGAAGCGACGTTGGCGTAGACGACCTCCGGAGACTCGTCGTTGACCTGCAGCCAGCTCTCGGTCGGAATGACCACGGCCCGGTCGTCCCCGGCCGTGCCGTCGACGTTCAGCACGCCGCCGGCCGCGTCGACGTTCAGCCGCTCGACACCGCTCAGGGCGACCGTGCCCAGCCCGCCGCCGGTGACCGTCGGGGCGAGATCGCCCAGCGCCGCGGTGACGTCCGTCCCGTCGCCGGTGAGATTCGCCACGTCCGACGCCGAGGGGCCGCCGCCGGAGAGGGTGATCTGCGAGTAGCCCGGCTGCGGGGCGAGCACGTCGAAGGCGTCGTCGCCGTCCAGTCCGTCGAGCGTTACCGCGTCGATGCCCGGCGTGGCGACAGGGAGCTGATCGTTCAGCCGGATCGAGCCGGCCACCGATGGCGGCAGGGCGGCCGTGTCGAGCATCGTGAACTGGTCGTCGTTGGCCGTGCCGTTGTAGAGCAGCGCGTCGGCGCGGGCCGCGCCGGCGTCGGCGAAGGAGATCGCGTTGCCGATGCCCGGAATCGTCCGGACGCCGAGGTTTTGGAAGCTCATCGGTACGAGCGAGCCGACCTGCACGCCGGCCGCGTCTACGGCCGCGCCGGGCGTGTAGGTGATCGCCTGGGCGCCGGTGGGCGTGGTGATCAGCAGGTCGTCGCCGCCGCCGAGTCCGTCGATAACGACCGATTCGGCGTCCGTGAAGGTCACAAGAGCGCCGACGGACGTCCCGACCGTTCCGGCGGCCTCGCCGGTGGGCGTGAACTCGATGTCGTCGAGGGCGTCGGTGGCGTTGAACACCAGCGTGTCACTGGCGGCGGGGGCTCCGCCGAGCACGCTGATCTCCTGCGCCGCGCCCAGCGCGCCCGGCGTGACGTTGAACTGGTCGTCACCCCCCAGCCCGCTGAGGGTGAATGTGCCTGCGCCGCCGGTCGAGCCGAAGTTGGCGACGCCGATGACCGGCCCGAAGCTCGGGTCGAGTCGCGCGTCGACGGTGTCTGTCCCGACGAAGTTGAACGCGTCGGCGTCCTGCGTTCCGAACACGGCCAGCGTGTCGCTGCCGATTCCGCCGCCGCCGTCGATGTTGATCCGCTCGATGTCGGTCACGGTCGACGGCACGTTGCCGGCGCCGTTGAGATCGGCCGTCAGCGTGCCCTCGTCCGGATTGACGCCCGCGGCGTAGACGTAGGCGTCGTCGGCCGCCGACGTCCCGGTGACGTTCAGCACGTCGGACGTCGCCGGCGACCCGCCGAGGAAGTGGTACTGCAGCCCGAACTCCGGCGTCCAGTTGATCACGTCGGACGCCGCGCCCGCCTCGACGGTGAGCAGCTCGGTGTTGGCGTAGGTCACGTCAGGCCGCGCTCCGCCGCCGTCGGTCACTGTGACCGTCGCGGGAGAGGCGTTGACGTCGATGACACTTCCGGCGTCCGGACCCACAATCACCAGCTCGTCGGTCGTCGAGGCGAGCAGGTCGACCGCGACCGAGGCGACGTTATCGTACAGCACCTCAGGCGACTCATCGTTGACCTGCAGCCAGCTCTCGGTCGGAATGACGACCGCCCGGTCATCCGCCGCCGTGCCGGCCACGTTCAGCACGCCGCCCGCTGCGTCGAGCTCCAGAACCTCGATGCCCGGCAGGTTCACCGTGCCGAGCCCGCCGCCCGTGACGGTCGGCGCGAGATCGCCCAGCG
>CAZADC010000593.1:0-1891 GCA_964483755.1 uncultured Planctomycetaceae bacterium
ACGCTGATCGGGGCCGGACTGGTCGGGATGCTCGCATTCCTCCGCCTGCGGTTCGCGTGGTGGCCGCTGCACCCGGTGGTGATCCTCCTGTGGGCCAGCGACACGACGCGACCGCTCATGCCGAGCTTCCTGCTCGGCTGGGCGTGCCGGACGGTGATCGTCCACTTCGCCGGCGGGAAGGGACATCAGAAGTACAAGCCGGTGTTCATCGGGCTGTTCGCCGGGGAGATTCTCGCCGGGATCATCTGGGCGATCGTCGGCGTGTCGTACTACTGGATGCACGGGTACCCGCCGCCGCGCCTGAGCCCCTGGCCGTTCTGAACGGCCGATCTCGGGGGACGCCATACAGGTTCCTCCGATCTGGACGTTGACGCGGCGCCGCCGAACGTCGCGGCCTGCCACCAGAGCCCAGCAGGCCCGTATGGGGTGTCCCCCGAGTCATGACGACGAGTCCGAACACCGCCGCCATGCCGACGTGCGTGACCTGCCCTCCGGCCACATCGCCGACCACGATCGCTCCGGCGCCGGCGAAGACCAGCGCGAAGGTACCCATTGCCCCAGCGGCGTATCGGTTCGTAGCATTTGCTCTGGTGTCGACCCCCACCCGACCAAGGCAAAGCATGCCCGGCGGTCAGCAGTATTGTGCAGCAGTGCGTGCCGGTACAGCAGAACCTTCCAGCCAGAGCCGCGGGCCTGTTGCCGGTGCGGCGATCTCAAGGGGGTGCGATGTCGGGGGCACTTGCCGATCCTGACGACAGACGCGCTTGACCGCACCTGCGGACGCGGATAGACTGAGAGCTTCCGTCGATGCGGCGGGGGCGTGCGCTGCGGCCGACGTACGCGGAAAAGGCCGGGTAAGCTCATTGCCCGCAGGAACTTGCCGACCTAGCTCAACGGTAGAGCACAGCTTTCGTAAAGCTGAGGTTGTGGGTTCGAATCCCACGGTCGGCTTCGGGCTCGCGGATGCATCCCGCGGGCCCTTTGCGTGCGCCGCCGCCCGGCGCGGCGCGCGGCCGCTACTTGACGACGTCGAAGTAGTGCTCGAAGAACGCCTCGGCGTTCACGGCGCTGGCGATCGTGTGGGGGTTCTCGTCGGCGCCTGCGGCGAACACCGTCCACCCGGCCGTCGGGTCGTCCACGGACACGCGGACCCGACCGTCGCGGTAGGTGCACAGGTCCGGCTCGAAGATGCACGCGGCCGCCAGGGGATCGTGGAAGGTGATCTGATCCGCGCGCTGGAACCAGACCTCGGCGAAGTCGCGCACCGGCTGGAGCACCGTGGCGCCGAAGCGCTCGCGGCATCGCTCGGCCGGCATGCGGCACTGCGTGGTCACGTCGAGCCCGAAGCTCACGTGGCGCGGCGGGCGCGACTGGCAGCCCTCGCCGTAGACGATCGCCGTGGCGTGTGGGTCGCCGATGGCGTTCCATTCGCCGCCCATCGCCGTCAGGAACCGCCCGCACATCAGGATGAGCCCCTTGAGCATCGCGGGCAGCTCGGGGTCCATGGCGAACAGCAGCCCGACGTTGGTCAGCGGTCCGACGGCCAGCAGCGTCACCTCGCCCGGGTCGGCGCGGATCGTGTCGCGCATGAACTCCAGCGCCGTGTTCGGCCGGAAGTCGCGGCGGCGGTCCCGGTCGCCCAGGGCGGCCGCCTGGGGGGCGGTGTCCTGCCGCATGCGGACGAGCATCGCCTGCCCGCAGCCGGCGTGGATCGGCACGTCGTCGCGTCCGACGTGGCGGCAGACGGCCGAGGCGAGCTCGGCGCGCTTTACCGGCTCGCCCGTCGCGGTGGTGATCCCCAGCAGCTCGCACCGCGGCTGGCTGAGCAGGTACGCCAGCGCCACCGCGTCGTCGATGTCCGAACCGATGTCCGTGTCGAACAGAATCCTGA
>CAZADC010000594.1:0-1873 GCA_964483755.1 uncultured Planctomycetaceae bacterium
GCCGCCGACGCCATCCGCCACCTCGGGCTGACGGCCACGACCGTCTACAACATCGCACGCACCCGCGAGGCGCTGATCGTCGCCCTCAACAGCGACACGAGCAGCGTCCGCCTGGCCGCCGGGGAGGCCCTGGCGGTGCTGGCGTCCGATGAATCGCAGCAGGCGATCGCCGCCCGCGCAGCCGGCGCCGACGTCCCCGACGCCGACCGCATCGAGCTGTTCAAGTCGCTGTCGGCGAGCCTGCGGCGCCACGGCAACCAGCTCACCGACCAGCAGGTCCGCAGCGTCCTGGAGATCGTCACCGGCGACGGCGCGCAGGACCTCCGCGAGGCCGCTGCCCAGGCGCTGGGCGCGATGGACCTGCCGAGCGAGAACATCCGGGCCCTGTTCCTGGAGACCACGCCGCAGCAGTAGCGCGCCTGCGCACGACACCCGAACGCGGCGGCTCGGCAACCCGGGGCGCCGCGTTTTTTCTGCGCCCGCCGGGCGCGGCCGCCAGCTTTGCTCAGGTCGCGGGTATAATGGCTTGATCGAATTGGACTTCCGGAGGCCCAGGCCCCGAGGAAAGGGTCCGATCATGAGAACAGGCGTCGTCCGCGAGATATCCCCCGGCGAGAACCGCGTCGCCCTTGTGCCCCGCGACGTCGCCCGTCTGGTGCAGGACGGCATCGAGGTGAGCGTCGAACAGGGCGCCGGCGCCGGGGCGTACTGCACCGACGATCAGTATCGCCAGGCCGGGGCGGAGATCGCCGACGCCGGCGACCTCCTGTCGAGCGCCGACGTGCTGGTCAAGGTCGCGCCGCCCGCCCGCGGCGACGCCGAACGCGACGAACCGGCCATGCTCCGCTCCGGCGGCGTACTGGTCGGCATGCTCGACCCGCTGGGCGACAACGAATTGATGGACGCGCTCGCAGCGGCGAACGTCAGCGCCCTGGCGCTGGAGCTGCTCCCGCGGATCACGCGGGCGCAGTCGATGGACGTGCTGTCGAGCATGGCCACCGTCGCCGGGTACAAGGCGGTCCTGATGGCCGCCGACGCGATGCGCCGCATGCTCCCGATGATGATGACGGCCGCGGGAACGCTCGCGCCGGCGCGGGCGCTGGTCATCGGCACCGGCGTCGCCGGACTCCAGGCAATCGCCACGGCGCGGCGGCTGGGGGCGATCGTCAAGGGCGTAGACACCCGCCCCGCCGCAGGTGAGCAGGTTCAAAGCCTCGGGGCGGAATTCGTCCCGCTCGAGGTCGACCACGCCGAGGCGGAATCCGAGGGCGGATACGCCCGCGATCTCGGCGAGGAGTTCTACCGCGGCGAGCAGGAGATTCTCGCCCCGCACCTGATCGAGTCGGACCTGGTCGTCACCACGGCGATGATCCCCGGGCGCCGGGCGCCGCTGCTGATCACCGAGGAGACGGTCCGGCGCATGAAACCCGGCGCCGTCATCGTCGACCTCGCCGCCCGTACAGGCGGCAACTGCTCCGTGAGCCAGCCGGACGAATGGGTGGTCATCGACGGCGTGACGGTGCTGGCGCCGCTGAATCTCCCGGCCGCCCTGGCGTCTCACGCCTCCCAGATGTACTCGCGGAACGTCTCGGCGTTTCTGCGGGAGCTGGTCGACGAGGACGGGAAGCTCCGCCTGGACACCGACGACGAGATCATCCGCGGGACGCTCGTAACGCACGAAGGGAGAATCGTGAACCCCGCCGTGCTGAAAGCGATGGGCAGGGAGGTGCCGTCATGATGCTTCCGCTGGCGCTGGCGGTGACGATCTTCGTCCTGGCGATGCTGCTGGGGCTGGAGGTCATCACCAAGGTTCCGACACAGCTTCACACGCCGCTGATGAGCGGATCCAACGCGATCAGCGGGATAACGATCA
>CAZADC010000595.1:0-1868 GCA_964483755.1 uncultured Planctomycetaceae bacterium
GTTGACGGTGTGATGCCACCAGTAGCGGTTGGGGAACATCGGCACGTCCATCCCGGCCGCGATGGGTACGTCCTCGCGACCGAGCCGGCGGCAGATTGCCTCGGCCAGCCGCGCCCGCACGCCGGCGTCGCGCCCGACGGTCGTGACGGCCTGCACCTCGCAGGCGGGATGACGCAGCAGGTAGGCCAGACAGACGGCGTCGTCGGCATCGGTGCCGACGTCGGTGTCCACGAGAACTTTCAGCTTCGGCATCGCGACCTCGATTCAGGGCGGGGCGGACAGTCCCGATGGTTTCGGGCCGCAGCCTGAGCAACCGGCCCGGCAGCATAACCGACCACATACGCCGGCGAAAGCGAAAGCCTGCACCTGCCGCCGCCCCGCCGACACGGTTTGGCGCATGTGCCGCCGAATTCGTTTGACACCCGGCCGGACAGTGCATTTGCTTGTGGGACTCAACCCGCCACGCGTACAGGAGAACCCGATGCAGCACGTATCACTCGACGGAGCATGGGAGTTTCGGCAGGTCGGAGGCGACGAATGGATGCCCGCCACCGTCCCCGGCACGAATTTTACCGACCTTCTGGCCAACGGGACGATCGAGGACCCGTTCGTCTCGGACAACGAGAAGCGGACGGACCCCGTCATCGACGCCGACTGGGAGTACCGCCGGACCTTCGACGCGCCCGCGGAGCTGCTCGCCTGCGACAAGGTGTTCCTCGAGTGCGACGGGCTGGACACGCTGGCGACGATCCACCTCAACGGCGTGGAAATCGCCCGCACCGACAACATGTTCATGCCGCACGTGCTCGACGTGGGCGAGCGCCTGCAGGCCGGCGAGAACGGGATCCGCATCGTCTTCGAGTCGCCGCGCTCGTTCATCCGGCGATTCGAGGGCTCCGAGCCCATGCACTCGCCCGGACACTCGCTGCAGGGGGGAACGTACATCCGCAAGGCGATCTGCCAGTTCGGGTGGGACTGGGGTCCGAAGCTCCCGCCCGCGGGCATCTGGCGGTCGATCCGTCTGACGGGGCGGAACGTCGGACGCTTCGACGAGCTGCACGTCCGGCAGAGTCATCGCGCCGGGAAGGTCGGCGTGTCCGTCCGGGCGGCCGCCGAGCGATGGGACGCGTCGCCGGTGAAGGTGCGCTTCGAGCTCGCGCACCCGGACGGGACCGTCCAGGACGTCGCCAAGTCCCTCCCCGCCGGACGCGACGAGACGGCGCTTCGCATCGCCGTGGACGATCCGCAGTTGTGGTGGCCGAACGGATACGGCGACCAGCCGCTCTACGACCTGACGATCAGCCTGCTGGACGCTGACGGCCAGGCGGTGGACGTCGACCGCCGGCGCATCGGGCTGCGGAAGCTCAAGCTCAAGCAGACGGCCGACCGGTTCGGCGAATCGTTCACGTTCGTCGTCAACGACGTGGATATCTTCGCCAAGGGCGCGAACTGGATCCCGGCCGATTCATTCCCGACCCGCGTCGACGACGGGCAGTACCGCCGCCTGCTGAGCGACGCGGCCGCCGCTCACATGAACATGCTCCGCATCTGGGGCGGCGGCTTCTACGAGGACGAGCGGTTCTACGACCTGTGCGACGAGCTCGGCCTGCTGGTCTGGCAGGACTTCATGTTCGCCTGCGCGGTCTACCGCGGCGACGAGGAGTACTTCGAGAACTTCCGGCGCGAGGCGGTCAGCAACATCCGCCGCCTGCGGCACCGGGCATGCGTCGCCCTCTGGTGCGGGAACAACGAGATGGAGCAGGGCTGGGTCGAGTGGCACTGGACCGAGCGGTATCCCGAATCGGCGAAGAAGGACTACGATCGCCTCTTCCACCGCTTCCTGCCGGAATGGGTTGCCGCCGAGGACC
>CAZADC010000596.1:0-1868 GCA_964483755.1 uncultured Planctomycetaceae bacterium
GAGATTCCACCGGACCGCGCCCAGCCCGCGGCGGAGCGTCTGCGCCGACGGCTCGACGACCAGGCGCCCCGCCATGTCGGTGCTGATCCGCAGGCACGCGTCGGCCTCGTCGTGCTCGACGTGAACGTGGGCGACGTTCGGTCCGACCTGCACCGCCCGAACGTTGGCTGTTGCGACATCCAGCGGGACGGGCTCGCCGGTGGCGAAGGCGACCTCGATCGCGGCCGACCCGTCGCCCGGCGCCTGCAGAAGCGGGCGCCCGTCCGCCGCGCGAAGCTCGACGAACTGCGGGCCGTGGAACAGAGCCTCCAGCTTGGGCGTGTTGACTTTGACGATGTGCGAATCGGTGACGCTGACGGGCATGGGAGGCGCCTTGTGCGTTGTGTTCGACTCCGGCCGTGTACGTGTCGGCTCGGCCTCGTTGCACGACTGCTTCTGTCTTCTCTCTGCGTCCTCTGCGGCGTCGCCCCGGCCGGGATCGTCGCCGGCGCGCGGGAGATTACTCCCACTCGATGGTCGCCGGGGGCTTGGAGGAAATGTCGTACACCACCCGGTTGACCCCCCGCACCTCGTTGATGATGCGGTTGCTGATCGTCGCGAGCACGTCGTAAGGAATTCGCGACCAGTCGGCCGTCATGAAGTCGGCCGTGTCCACCGAGCGGATCGCCACCACGTCCTCGTACGTCCGCCCGTCGCCCATGACGCCCACCGACTGCACCGGCAGGAGCACGGCGAACGTCTGGGCGGTCTTGCGGTAGAGCTGCGACGCGACGATCTCCTCCAGGAGAATCTCATCCGCCCTGCGGAGGACGTCCAGGCGCTCGCGGGTAATCTCGCCGATGCAGCGGACCGCCAGGCCGGGCCCTGGGAACGGGTGCCGCCAGACGACCTTCTCCGGAAGCCCCAGCAGCTCGCCCGCCTTGCGGACCTCGTCCTTGAACAGGTCGCGGAGCGGCTCGATCAGGTCGAAGCCCAACTCGGCCGGGAGCCCGCCGACGTTGTGGTGCAGCTTGATGTTCGCCGCCTTGCCCGCGAGCGAATGCCCCGATTCGATCACGTCCGGGTACAGCGTGCCCTGGGCGAGGTACCGCGCGTTGGGGATCGACCCGGCCGCCGACTTGAACGCCTCGATGAACGTGTGCCCGATGATCCGTCGCTTGTCCTGCGGATCGACCACGCCGGCGAGGCGCGTGAGGAAATCGTCCGCCGCCTCGACGACTGTCAGGTTCACCTTGAAGTGCTCGGCGAAGGTCGTGCGGACGAGCGCCGCCTCGTTCATCCGCAGCAGCCCGTTGTCCACGAAGATGCACCGCAGGCGGTCGCCGATCGCCCGGTGCAGCAGCGCCGCCACCACCGAGCTGTCCACGCCGCCCGACAGCCCGCAGATGACGTTCTCGTCGGCGCCGACACGTGCGCGGACCTCGTCGACCACGGCGTCCACGAACGAGCCGACCCGCCACAACCCCTGACAGCCGCACACGTCGTAGAGGAAATTGACGAAGATCTCGTTGCCGTGCGGCGTGTGGGTCACCTCCGGGTGGAACTGCACGCCGTAGAACGGTCGCTCGCGGTGGCGCACGGCCGCGATGGGGCACGTCGGCGTCGCCGCCAGCGGGACGAAGTCGTCGCCGAGCGTATGGACCTGATCGCCGTGGCTCATCCAGACTGTCGTCTCGGCGGGGACGTTGCGGAGCAGGACGTCGGGGTCGACGACCTTCAGCGCCGTGCGGCCGTACTCGCGCGACGGGGCGGAGTCGATCTCCGCGCCGAGCATCCGGCAGGCGACCTGCATCCCGTAGCATATGCCCAGGATGGGCAGGCCCATCTGCAGCACCTCCGGGCGGCAGCGGGGAGCCCCTTCCTCGTAG
>CAZADC010000597.1:0-1868 GCA_964483755.1 uncultured Planctomycetaceae bacterium
GCTTTACCGCATCCACTACTTCGACAAGGTCGAGCAGGTCGTGCTCTGCGAGAACGACCGGGCGGCGTCGGAGCGGTTCCACGAGGAGATCCTCGCCAACGCGGAGGACGTGCTGCAAGCGCTCGAGCTGCCGTACCGCGTGGTGAACGTGTGCACGGGCGACCTGGGACCCGGGGCGGCGAAGAAGCTTGACATCGAGACCTGGATGCCGTCGCGCGAGAGCTACGGCGAGACGCACTCGGCCAGCCGGTTCTACGAGTTCCAGGCCCGGCGGCTGAACATCCGCTATCGCGACGGCGACGGGAACCTGCAGTTCGTCCACACGCTGAACAACACCGTCATCGCGTCGCCGCGAATCCTGATCCCGGTGCTCGAGCTCTACCAGAACGCCGACGGCAGCGTGACCGTGCCCGAGGCGCTTCGGCCCTGCATGCGCGGGATGGAGCGCATCACGTAGAGCGCCCGATCGGAACGCGCAGATCACGTTCTGATCTGCGCCCGCCGGCGCGTTAGAATGGCTGCCGGACGGCCTGCGCGGTGGACGCCGGGCCGAACGAACGGACACCTCACGGGAGTACGCCATGCGACGCACCTCGCGCAAGGGCCTGTCGGGCTGGGCATCCGGGCTGACGCTGATCGGACTGCTCATCACCGTCGCGATCGTCATCTACGTGTTCAAGGAGATGGCCGACGTGTCGCTGACGGCCGGGCGGACCGGCGGCAGCGAGATCAACCGCATCCAGAAGACGCTCGACCTCGGCCGGGGCGTCAAGGAGGAGGTCGAGGAGCGCGGCGAATCGCTCGACCACGAGCAGGCCGCCGGTTCGACGCAGCCGACGCAGGCCGATGGCGCCGAGGATGGCGCAGCCGCCCCGAACGAAGACGACGCGGAGGCTGGTGGCGAGGGGGACGCCCGCCCGGCGGATGCGTCGCAGGAAGATGCCGGCGGGGGCGCCTCCGGCCCGGAAGCGGGGACGCCGCTCGGTCCGATCAGTCCGGTCACGCCCGTCGCGCCGGTGCAGGAGTCCGGCGGGGCGGACTACTCGAAGGCGAGGTCACCGGCCTCGCAGGCCACCGGCGCCGCCGAGCGGCGCAACCGCGAGCTGGAGGAGCTGCTGGAATAGCGCCGCGGCCCGCGTTGCGACGGCGCTGCACTTGGCCGACACCGGATCCGTCACGAAAGGGAGAGAGAACGTGGAGTATCGACAGCTCGGCCGGACCGGCATGCGCGTTTCGAAGTTGTGCGTCGGGACGATGCGCGGCTGGACGGGAGACGACTACGACAACGTCGTCCGCATGCTGCACGAGGCGGCGGACGCCGGCGTGAACTTCCTCGATTCGGCTGACGTGTATAAGGAATCGGAGGAAACGCTCGGCCGGGCTTTGGAGGCCGAGGGGCTCCGTGACAGCTTCGTCCTCGCCACCAAGGGCGCCTGGTACACGGGCAAAGGCGCGAACGACTTCGGCAACTCGCGTGTGCACCTGATCGACGCCGTCGAGAGCAGCCTGCGTCGCCTGCGGACGGATCGCATCGATCTCTACTACATTCACGTGGTGGACGTGAACACGCCGATGGACGAGACGCTCCGCACGCTGGACCGCCTCGTGCGGGACGGGAAGATCCGCTACATCGGCACGAGCAAGCATCCCGGCGTGATGATCGCTGAGGCGCTGGGCATCGCCGAGCGGAGCGGGCTCGAGCCGTTCGTCGCCGAGCAGGGCCCGTACAACCTGCTCGACCGGCGGATCGAGAACGAGGTCGGCTGGCTGGCGCGGACGCGCGGCGTGGCGATTACGCCGTACGGCCCGCTCGCCCAGGGGTTGCTCACCGGCAAGTTTCGCTCGGCCGATGACGTGCCCGAGGGCCG
>CAZADC010000598.1:0-1854 GCA_964483755.1 uncultured Planctomycetaceae bacterium
GGTGCTGTCTTCCATCGCCCCGACGAACGTCTTGAACATCATGTTGAACTTGCGGGCGTCGGTGAGCTCGCCGCCGCAGTTGGGGCACCTCGACGTCCGCCCCTCCGGCCTGTCGGCGCGCCAGACCTCCCACTCGACGTCGTCGCCCTTCTTGTCGATCCGCCGACGGGTCTTGCTGTTGCCGGTGTCGTACGCGGCCGTGCGGGCCTGGTGGTCGTCGTCGGCCTGTACGGCGGCCTCGAGCAGCACGTTGTCGCCCTCGCGGGCGATCGCGGTGAACACCTTGTCGGCGCGGAATCGCGTCTTGCAGGACGTGCAGTCGACCATCGGGTCGTTGAAGTTCGTCACGTGCCCGGAGGCCTCCCAGACCTTCGGGTTCATGATGATCGCGCAGTCGAGCCCGACCATGTCGTCGCGCCGGCGGACGACGTCCTCCCACCACGCGTTCTTGATGTTGCGCTTGAGCTCGCGCCCATCGGCCCGTAGTCCCAGAACCCGTTGATCCCGCCGTAAATTTCCGACGACTGGAAGATGAAACCCCTTCGCTTGCAGAGGGATACGAGCTTCTCCATCAGGTCCGGGGCGGCGGTGTCGGCCATGGTTTCGTCTCCGGTGCGGTTGCGTGCCCGCGGGGCGGCGATCGGACCGCCCCGGGATGTCACTCTGTGATAGTTTTTTCTCTTTGTCGGATGAACCTTCCGGCCCGTCGGGCGTATGAAAGGTGGCAAGGCAGCCGGACCGGTTTTCTCCTCCTTTCCCGGTCCGAGCTAATACGGCGGGTCCGGCTCTCTCCCCCGGACCCGCCGACTTTATGCGCCGGCGGCGCAGAGAAACGCGGACGCAGGCGCCGCGTCGCCGGGATCCGGTCGGCCGGACCGGCGACGTGCATCCGCGCCCGCGGCCGGGCTCGCCGTGAAGCTATTCGCCCTGCTCGTCGGGGTTGTAGTTGCGCTTGGGCGGCTTGGTGATCAGTCCCATCTTGATCGCCTTGGTCGAGACGTTGATCCGCTGGACCGTTCCGTCGACCACCGCGCGCACGCGCTGCATGTTCGCCTTGAACTTCCGCTTCGTCCGCCCGGTCGTCTTGCGACCGACGCCGCCGAGGTACTTCGCCTTGCCTCGCCGCGTAATCTTGCGTCCGCTGCGAGTCTTCTTTCCGGTGTATGGGCACTTCCTGGGCATCCTGCGGCTCCCTTGTTGTCTTCTTCAGGGCTCGAAACGACTCGAATGGAACAGTTTACGTACTCGGGGGCGTCCCGGCAAGCCGTTCTGCGGCCGTCCGATCGCTCCGCCCTACTCCTCTTCTTCCTCGGTCTTCTTCGAGGCCGCCACGATCTGCTGCTGCACGTTGCCGGGGACGGGCTCGTAGTGGCTGAACTCCATCGTGTAGCTGCCCTGCCCGCCGGTGACCGAGCGGAGCTGCGAGTTGTACTGCATCACCTCGGCCAGCGGCGCCTGGGCGCGGATGATCACCATGTTTCCGGCGAGCATCTCCTGGCCCTGGATACGTCCGCGCCGCCCGGACAGGTCGGAGGTGATGTCGCCCATGTGGTCGTTGGGCACGGTGACCTCCATGTCCACGATCGGCTCGAGCAGGACGGGCTTGGCCTTTCCGATCGCGTCGACGAACGCCCACTTGCCGGCCGTCTTGAAGGCGACTTCCTTGGAGTCGACCGGGTGGTGCTTTCCGTCGGTGATGGCGACCTTGACGTCCTGCATCGGGTACCCGGCGACCGCCCCGGTCGCCAGCACCTCGTGGATGCCCTTCTCGATGGCGGGCAGGAACTGGCGCGGGATCGACTCGCCGAACAGCTCGTCGACGTACTCGTAGCCCGCGCCGCGCTCCGTCGGCTC
>CAZADC010000599.1:0-1846 GCA_964483755.1 uncultured Planctomycetaceae bacterium
CGTCCGTCGGCTGTTCGGACGCAAACCCGAAGAAAGGGAACCGTAAGCCATGCAGAAGAAGGAAGATATTCTGGAAGCTTCGCGCAAGCTGGTCCGCGATCACGTCGGGCGCCCGTTTGTGATGGCGACCGTTACGCCCAAGGGCAAGCCCCACGTGTTCTGGATGGGCGCGCTGGTGATCGAGGAGCCCTTCACGATCTACACCGAGACGTTCAAGGATTCCCGCAAGGTCACGAACATCCGCGCCAACGACAGCGCGGAGCTGCTGTTTGCCGCAAAGGATTTCTCCCAGGTGCTGACCGTTACCGGAAAGGCGTCCATGGAAAGCTCGGCTGAGAAGAAGGCGGCCGTGTTCGAGACCGTGGCCGAGTCCCCGGACTATTTCGAGGGCCCGGACGATCCGAACTTCGCGGTGCTCCGGATCGACGCGACGCAGCTTCGCCTGTTCGTCTCTCGCGACCAGCGCGAGCCGATGGTGGCGGACCTGGAGGCGCCTGGCGAGAGTTGAACCGCTCCGGTCAGCGCCGCTGCATCGTGACGCTGTTCAAGCTCGACTCGCCCCATCAGGCGGCCGCCGGCGACAGCATCGACATCTCGCTCGTCGGGTCGGACACCTCCAGCGCAACGGGGCAGTTCCTCGTTCAGAGAGGCGGGAGCTTCTACCTCTCGCAGACGACCTTCGGCAGTGACGCACCCATCGACCCGTTCGCCGAGTCGTGGGCCCTGTACGGCATCGCCGAAGGCGACAAGGACCTCATTCCGGGCTCGCTGACCTTCGACGTGCCGGGAGCTTCGCTGACGCAGATCAAGGCGGTCGGGTACCTCTATCGAAGCAACGGCGGCAGCGGGAACAAGATGGGCGTCGACGGTCTGACGGCCGACCTGACCGTGCCCGAGCCCGCCACCCTCGCCCTGGTGCTTCTGGGCGGCGCCGGGCTCGCGATGCGTCGGCGCGGAACCCGAAGCGCCTGACCTCGGCGCATAACGACACGCAAGAGGCCCGTCGCCGGCGAGGCGGACGGCTTCGTTTTGCGCCGGCCTTCCGCGCCCTTGCCGCTCGCGTGCCTTTGGCGCAGACTGTCGGGCCTGCGTTTCCGGACAGCCGGGCCGCCGGACCGAGCGGTACCTTCCGACACAGCGAGGACACGTGATGAGCGAGCTGACCAGCAGGGAGCGGATCGACCGGGTCGTCAAGCGCCGGCCCGTCGACCGGATCGGCGCCAACGAGCACTTCTGGGGCGACACGCGCGCCCACTGGATCGAGCAGGGGCGCATCGGGGCCGACGAGTCGCTCGAGGACCACTTCGATCTCGACATCCGCAAGGCCTGGCCGTTCGCGATGGTCGCCGACCTCGACGCCGGCGACCAGGTCGTCGAGGAGACCGAGGAGACCAGGCTGGTCCGCAACGGCAACGGGGCGCTGCTGCGGTGGTGGAAGGCCAAGTCCGGCACGCCCGAGCACGTGGACTTCCTCGTCAAGGACCGCGACGGATGGAACGAGCATATCCGCCCGCGCCTGACCGACGAGGGCGACTACCGTCGGCGGATCAACTTCGAGCAGTATCGCAACGTCAAGCGCGTCGCGGCCGAGCAGGAGCGGTACTTCTGCTGGTCGGGCGTCAACGTCTTCGAGCTGATGCACCCGGTCTGCGGGCACGAGTACATGCTCATGGGCATGGCGCTCGATCCGGACTGGGTCCGCGACATGTGCACCGTCTACGCCGAGCTGACCATCAACCTGATGGAGATCCTCTTCGCCGAGGAGGGCCTCCCGGACGGCATCTGGTTCTTCGAAGACATGGGCTTCAAGGAGCGCCCGTTCATGTCGCCGACGATGTACCGCGAG
>CAZADC010000600.1:0-1845 GCA_964483755.1 uncultured Planctomycetaceae bacterium
CAAGACCTATCGGCAATCCCGCCCCAATCTACCTACTCAAACGGGATGCACCCTGTCCGCCGGGGGGTGCACAAACGTCGTTGTGCGAATTCCGGTCCACCTGTACGATGTCCATCTCGCGAATTCACTGGAGAGACCGATGAAGGTCTGGCTTGACGGCAAACTGGTCGACGAGGGCGACGCGAAGCTCAGCGTCTGCGATCACGGGACCCTCTACGGCGACGGCGTGTTCGAGGGCATCCGCGTATACGGCGGACGGACCTTCCGCACGCGTGATCACGTCGACCGCCTGTTCGCCTCCGCTGAATGCATCCGCCTGGCGATTCCCTACACGAAACAGGAGCTCGTCTCCGCCATGCGCGAGACGCTCGACGCCAACGGGATCACCGACAGCGGGTATATCCGCCTGGTGATCACCCGAGGCCCGGGCACGCTCGGGCTGAGCCCCTTCAAGTGTCCGACGCCCGGCGTGTTCATCATCGCCGACCAGATCGCGCTCTATCCCGAGGAGATGTACGCCAACGGCATGGCCGTCATCATCGCCGAGACGGTCCGCGTCTCGCCGCGGATGATCCCTTCCTCGGTCAAGAGCCTCAACTACCTCAACAACATTCTCGCCAAGATCGAGGCGATCGACGCGGGCGTCGCCGAGGCGATCATGCTCAACGAGGACGGGAACGTCGCCGAGTGCACGGGCGACAACATCTTCCTCGTCCGCGACGGCGCGCTGGTCACGCCGCCGCTGTCGGCGAGTGTCCTGCCGGGCATCACCCGCGGCGTCGTGCTCGAACTGGCCGCCGCGCTCGGCATCGAGGCGAACGAGGCGACCGTCTCGCCGGACGATCTGCTGGCGGCCGACGAATGCTTCCTGACCGGCACGGCCGCCGAGGTGATCGCCGTCACCCGCGTCAACGGCTCGGAGATCGGCAACGGCAAGGCCGGGCCGGTGACGCAGAAGGTTCTCACCGCCTTCCGCGAGTACATCGCCTCCGGCGAGTGGGACTGAGCGCCGCCAGCGAGGCCCGTCCGGCCGGCTTGAAATCGCCCGCCCGCCCGCTACGATGCATCGGGCGCGACCCCGACCACGAAAGGAACCCCCATGGGCGAAGCGAAAGCGGACATCGGTTTGATCGGACTGGCCGTCATGGGTCAGAACCTGGTCCTCAACATGAACGACAACGGCTACAGCGTGGCCGTCTTCAATCGCACCGTCAGCAAGGTGGACGACTTCGTCGCCGGTCCGGCCGCCGGGCGGGAGACGATCCTCCCCGCGCACTCGCTGGAGGAGTTCGTCGGCGCGCTGAAGAAACCCCGGCGCGCCATGCTCCTGGTCAAGGCGGGCGACCCGGTGGACAAGTTCATCGAGAAGCTCGTTCCCCTGCTCGATGAGGGCGACATCATCATCGACGGCGGGAACAGCAACTTCAAGGACACCATCCGCCGCACCCGCGAGCTGGAGGAGAAGGGGCTCCGCTACATCGGCACGGGCGTCTCCGGCGGCGAGGAGGGCGCACGCCACGGGCCGAGCATCATGCCCGGCGGAAGCCCCGACGCCTGGGAGCACGTCAGGGACATCTTCCAGGACGTCTCCGCCAAGGCCGAGAACCCCCGCACCGGCGAGCAGGAGCCCTGCTGCGACTGGGTCGGCGAGAACGGCGCCGGGCACTTCGTCAAGATGGTCCACAACGGCATCGAGTACGGCGACATGCAACTGATCTGCGAGGCCTACGCGCTCATGCGGGCGGCAGGCATGACTCCAGGCGAAATGCACGAGGCGTTCGCCGAGTGGAACGAGAGCGAGCTGAACAGCTACCTAATCGAGATCACGCGCGACATCCTGGCCAA
>CAZADC010000601.1:0-1844 GCA_964483755.1 uncultured Planctomycetaceae bacterium
GCCCGGGGCGCTGAGCCCCACGGAAATCCAGCTCGCCACCGACGCCGGCGCCGACCTGGTGAAGGTCTTCCCCGGCGGGCAGTTCGGACCGAAGTACGTCAAGGACCTGCTGGCGCCGATGCCGCATCTGAAGCTCACGCCGACCGGCGGCGTGAACCTGGACACGGCGGCCGACTGGATCGCCGCCGGCGCGGTGACGCTCGGCGTCGGCTCGGCGCTGGTGACGAAGGCGGCGCTGGCGTCGGGCGACGTGAGCGAGATCGAACGGCTGGCTGGCGAGTACGTGAGGATCGTCGCCGAGGCCCGCGCCGCGAAGGCCGGTTGACCGCCCCGGCGAGGGGGAAGCTCATGAGCGGAGTCATTCGAACAGTAGCGGCGTGGCTGGACCCGCGTCCCGCCTGCGCGCTGCTGACGGCCGACGATCGCACGCTGGAGGGCGTGGAGGCGGCGCGGTTCGCCCGTGCCTGGGCGCCCCTGGTGCTGATTTCGGGCGTTTGGGGGCTGGCGAACATGGCCGTCTGGTCGGCGGCGTGGTGGATCTGGGGCGAGTATTCGGGGCTGACGGTCATGCCCGCCGTCGCCGTCACGGCGCTGACGGCGTTCGGTCCCGGTCGGCGCGCGCTGCCCGCCCTTGGTTCGGCGATCGGCGGACGCGACGAGGCGGCGGGGCGGGTCGCGACGTCGGCCATCATCGTCTGCCTCGCGCTGGCGATGCTCGAGCTCAAGAGCTGGAATCCCGACTGGGCGACCTGGATGCCGCACGAGTGGCGCTGGGTGCGCCCGCGGGCGCTGTACCGCACGCTGATCCTCGCGCCGGTCTGGGGCGCGTGGGCGATGCTCATCCTGCCGCAGATCTGCCGGGCCCGCGAGCGGACGGAACCCGCCGTGGCGGCGATGGCGCGCGGGTGCGGGCCGCTGCCGGCGGCGTTTGTCCTGGCGATTCCGCTGGCCGCGACGATCCTGTACTTCAACTACCTGCCGTGGTCCCAGCTGAGCATATCGGCCGCCGCGATGGTCGCGGCGCTGGCCGGGGGGGTGCTGCTGTGCCGTCGGTTCGGCGGATTGACGCGCCGGGCGCTTCTGGCGACGAATATGTTGACGCAGATGGCGTTCGTTCTGGCTTACCTGGCCAACAAATGGTGACTTGACGGCCCGACGGGTCGCGGAGTAGAAAACGCGTATGAAATCGACCGCCCTGCTGACAACCTCGATCGGCAATTATCCGAAGCGTTCCGGGAAGGTCCGCGACATCTACGATCTCGGCGATCGCCTGCTGCTGGTGGCGACCGACCGGATCAGCGCCTACGACGTGGTCATGCCCAACGGCATCCCCGACAAGGGGCGCGTGCTGACGCAGATCAGCGCCTTCTGGTTCAATCACCTGCGGGACGTGACGCCCAACCACATGCTGACGGTGGACCCGGTCGAGCTCCCGGAGGACGTCCGGGGCGACGAGCTGGCCGGGCGGACCATGCTCTGCCGGAAAGCGGAGGTGGTGCCCATCGAGTGCGTGGTTCGCGGGTATCTCGTCGGCAGCGGGTGGCGGGAGTACCGCAAGTCCGGCACGGTGTGCGGAATCGAACTGCCGGGCAAGCTCAAGGAGGGCTCCAAGCTGCCCGAGCCGATCTTCACCCCCGCCACCAAGGCCGAGGAAGGACACGACGAGAATATCTCCTTCGAGAAGGCGTGCGGGATCGCGGGCGCCGAGACCATGGAGCAGCTTCGCGAGCGGTCCGTCCGCCTGTACACGCGGGCGCGGGACTACGCGATCGACAAGGGCATCATCGTCGCCGACACGAAGTTCGAGTGGGGGCGCGACGCGGACGGCGAGCTGATGCTCATCG
>CAZADC010000602.1:0-1839 GCA_964483755.1 uncultured Planctomycetaceae bacterium
GGCTAGCGTCGGTTCCAAGATCGATTTCGGGATTCACTATAACGCGAATACCGGGGGCGACTCGACTCAGAGCTTGTGAAAGAATTGACCCTTCGCCGACGCAAGCACAGGAACGACGGCTCGGCACGTGACGAGGCCGATTCGCGGATTCGTCGCCCGAAAGCCTCCTTTTACCAAGCGCGTCCGGAGAACGGGCCGAGGCAGGCCAGGTCATCGAGTCTTGCCGGCCCGGCCAGCCGAATTCAAGTCGCTTTTCGCCTCTATCCGGCCCCTGCGACGGCCTCGGCGCGCAGTGTGACTGCACGCATCAGGTTGTGTGCGAGCGCATACCATAACGCGACGGCCCGAACCTTCGGTAACCCGCGCACAAGGAACTGCCGCAGCCCTCGGTTCCGCGCAATCGCGTTCACGCACTCGGCGGTGGACGCTCGCTCCTTGTAGATTTCCTTCGCTTCGTCGGTTCCCATCCGCTGCCGCCAGGCCGCGATCACCTCGCTGTCGCCGGGCCGGGGAGCGTGCGGGTCGCGATCTTTCTTCCGGGACTTCTGGACCGGGGCGTACACCGTCGTGCCGTTCTCCGGCGTGCTGACTTTCTCGATGTCGTCGTGCTTCGCAAAGCCGCCGTCCACCAACATCTCATCCGGCGCCCGGGCGTACCGTCCCTTGTGCTGCTCGACCATCGGACTCATCTGGCCCTGGTCGCTGCCGGTGTTGACCACGTCCACGCCGGTGATCACCTGGCTCTGGGTGTCCGTCGCAAACTGCACGTTGTGAGCCGGGCGGAACCCGCCGTCGGCCATCTTCATCACGCGGGCCGTGGGGTCCGTCGTCGAGACGCGGGCCTGGTCTTTGTCCGCCGGCTTCTTCTTCGCCTCCACGTCCGGCAGTTCCGCCAGCGCCTGCTGAATCCGCTCCGACCGCTCGCGGGCCGCTCGGCGGCGAGCCGCCTCTCGACGCCGGTTCGCCGCCCCCGGATTCTCTTCCAACTCACTCTTCAGGGCGTTGACCTGCTCGGCGGCCTCGGCTTGACACGCTTCCAGCGATTTCCGGCGCCGGAACGATGACGCCCCCGCACTCGCCCGAACCCGCATCCCGTCCTGGGCCACGCGAGACAGCGTCACCAGCCCCTGGTGCATCAGTGTCGCCACACTCTGCGTCAGCAACGTGTCCAGGAACTCCGGGTGAGCCGTCCGAAAGTCCGACAGCGTGTGGTAGTTCACCGACACCCCACCGCAGATCCACTGATACGCCACGTGCGCCTCGCACAGCCGATCCACCTCCCGCGCCGAGCCGACCCCGTCCAACGTCGCGTACAGCCAAAGGGCCAGCAGAATCTTCGGATCGATGGCGTCCCGACCGGCCCGCCCCTCCACCGCTCGAATCCCAGCATACAGCAGCGTCAGGTCCAGCCCCTCCACGTACTCCCACACCAGCCGAGCCGTGTGATCGTCCGCAAGGAACGCGTCCAACGCCAAAATCTGCATCGCCACCTGATCGCGACACGCACGCTGAACGCGCGGTTCGCCCGTCTGTTCGCATGATGACATGCAGCAGTCCTCCGCATGGATCGTCGGCAGATCGAACAACCTCCCTTGACGTGGGCGGCTGTCGGGTGTCGCGGGGTTCGTCTTCGTACTCACGACATCCGTTCTAACATCTCGAGGCGCCCCCGTCCAGCCGGAATTCGTGACACTCTTTCCGTTGTTCGATTTTTTCACAAGCTCTCAGTGGATCTGGCCGATGCGTTGACCCGTCTGCCCGAGTGGCGGAGCCGGATCCACATCAATCGAGGCGATGGCGATGGCCCTGCCCGTCGTGGCGACCGACATCCGCGGTTGC
>CAZADC010000603.1:0-1837 GCA_964483755.1 uncultured Planctomycetaceae bacterium
CAGCCAGGCCCATGGCGCTGCCTATCCATGCGGTGATTCCCACACCGCAACCGGCCCCATTCCACCGCGGTCGCCTGTACGCCGGCCGATCCGGACGCTAGAATCCCCGCGTCTTCCCGAATTCCGACAACGAAAGGTCCGTCATGAGCGCCCGCCCCAATGTTCTTTTCATCATCGCCGACCAGCACAACGCCAAGTGCCTCGCCCACAAGGGACACCCCGACGTCAGGACGCCCAACCTCGACCGCCTGGCCGCCGAGGGGGTCCGCTTCGACAACTGCATCACGCAGAACCCCATCTGCACGCCGTCGCGGGTGAGCTTCATCTCCGGCCAGTACTGCCACAATCACGGGTACTACGGGCTCAGCGGTCCGAACCCGCAGGGCCTGCCGACGGTCTTCGGGCACTTCCGCCGGGCGGGCTACCGGACCGGCGCCGTCGGGAAGATCCACTGCCCCGAGTACTGGGTCGAGGACGACACCGACATGTTCCACGAGACGTGCGGGTGCAGCGTCGGCGGGCGATCCCCGCAATACCAGGCCTTCCTCAACGAACACAACGTGGACGAGGATCACATCGGCTGGAGCGAATTCGGCGACCGCGGACGCCAGAGCTGCGACGGGCGCGTCAGCAACATGAGCTACGAGCAGTCGATGGAGGGCTGGTCGGTCGCCAGGGCGAAGGAGTTCATGGCCGCCGCACGGGACGCGGGCGAGCCGTTCTTCATGCACGTCTCGCTGCCCAAGCCGCACCAGTGCTACACGCCGTCCGAGCCGTTCTGGTCGATGTACGACGAGAACGAGCTGACGCTCCCGCCCAACGCGGACTACGACATGGTCGCGGCAGGCAAGGCCCCGCACCTGATCGCCGCGGCCGGCGGGTGGCGGGAGCGCGACTGGCCTCTGCTCGAACCGCGGACCTTCGAGGCCGGGCGGCTCCGCAAGCTGCACGGGTACCTCGGGAACATCTCACACTGCGACCACGCCGTCGGGGAGCTGCTGGAGTTCCTCGACGCCAATGATCTCGCCGACGACACGATCGTCGTCTACACCGCCGACCACGGCGACTACGCCACGGAGCACGGCATCATGGAGAAGGCCCCGGGCATCTGCTCCGACGCGATCACGCGCATCCCGTCCATCTGGCGATGGGGAGAGAACTTTGCGGCCGGGCACGCGGCCGAGGAGATCGCCGAGGCGGTCGACCTCTCGACGACGCTCTGTTCGCTCGCCGGGCTGGAGGCGATGGAGACCGCCGACGGACGCGACCTTTCGCCCCTGCTGCAGGGCGAGCACATCGAGGCCCATCGCATCGGCGTCACGGAGTTCGCGTGGAGCCGATCGGTCCGCAAGGGCAGGTATCGCCTGGTGTACTACCCGCCGGAGATGTTCGCCGACGACTTCCCGGACGGGTTCGGCGAGCTCTACGACCTCGAGGCCGACCCGTGGGAGATGAAGAACCTGTACTTCCAGGGCGAGTTCGCCAGCGTGGTCGCCGAGATCGAGCGCGAGTTGACGGACTGGCTGGTGACGACGACGCGTTCGAAGACGATCCTGCCGCCGCGGAACTGGACGTCGCCGCAGGGGGTGTCGCGCTACGGGCACACGGTCAACGCGGACGGGAAGTTCAACCCGGACCGCATCCGCTCGGTCGGGCACAGGAACTACCTCTGACGCGTCCACGTCGAAGACGAGATCCGGGACCGACGTGTGGAGTGCCGGTCAGGTTGCATATGGACCGCGGGTTGGCCTGCGTGCGGACCGGGCGCGGCTATAATTCCCCACAGTGACGAACCGCCTTCACTCTCACGAAAGGAGAAGCTATGAAGTGAGCCACC
>CAZADC010000604.1:0-1833 GCA_964483755.1 uncultured Planctomycetaceae bacterium
GGCCGATCTCGGCATGGCTCTGCTCAATACCGGTAACGAACGCCCGAGCCACGAAAGGTCGGAGCACGTCGGTGAATTCCGACGGACGCACGTCGGCCAGCGCCGAGGGGACGCCCTTGGCCGCCTCGACGAAGAGCGGGTTGGTCGACGGCTCGGGACTTGGCTGCGGGGCCACGCCGAAGTTCGGGGGCGTCGTCTCCGGCACAAGCGGCGTTCCGCCCAGGTTTGTCGTCGTGCCGTCGTCGGGCACGGCCGTTCCGAACGCGGGGGTCTCACGATTTCCGGCCACGTCCGTCGCCACGGCCAGGAACTCGTAAGTATGACCCGCCTCGCCGAGAAAGACCTCCGAACCCTCGGCCTCGGAACGCTGCCGCTGCCAGATTTCGAAGTCGCCACCGTCGGTGGCGACATAGATCGTGACATGCCGCACGCCCGATCCGCCTGGTTCGTCGGCGACGTTCCAGTCGACCTGATAATTCGGGCCGGTGCCGGAAAGTGCCGAAATGGAAAGTGTCGCCACGGGCGCGTGGGCATCGATGAGGTATGTCAGCGCGGCCGTGTCCTCCGGCGGCGCGTTGTCCATGATCACGCGGGCTTGGGCATCGAGGTGATCCCCGGTCTCCGCATCCTTGCGCAACGCAACAGTGTAACTGACAAAGCCCGACGCACCCCCAGTACCCTTGTTCGGCGGCAGTAGTCCGTTATTCGGGTCATCCAGGAGCTCGCCGGTCAGCGGATCGATCGCCTGCAGCAGCCAGGTCGCTTGGTGGCTTTCCGGGTCAATGGCGGCGCTGACACGAAGCAGGAAGCCTCGCGCGTCGATGAAGTCGAACTCATTCTGGAAGATGCCGCGGCCTTCGGGGATGTGCACGTTGATGTCGCCCACCTTCAGGTCGCCCAGCCGAAAAGACCGGGCGCTGAGTTCGTCGTCGAGTTGCGTGACGACTCGGACTTCATGCGCGTAGGTTGATGCTTCGGAGTCGGTCTCGAAGTGAACGGTGAAGGGGAGCGGCTGCTCCATCGGCAAGAAGCCCTGTGTATCCAGGGCAAATGGCCCCTCCAGCAAGACCAATTCGCTCTCCTCGCCAGGCACCGACAGGTAGTTGGTCAGCTCATCCGGCGTCGCCAGACCTTTGGGGTGGCCGGTTGATCCCCACGGCACGTAGACGCGGAAGGCCTCGAAGTGCGTGGGCTGCCGCAACCCCAGATCGTAGACGTCCTCACTGGGCCATTGCTCCGGATAGGTGAGGAGCGGCCGCAAGCCAAAGCAGCCTTGTCCGCAGGTCTCCGCCATCTGCAGGCCCACGGTCTCGTCGGCGTCATGTCCGTACCACTGGCGCACCTGTTCGAAGAAGTCCGCCAGGTCGCCACTGGTCCGTATCTCGCTGCCTGCCGGCCCGATCAAGATGCCTGCCGAGAGCGTGGCCACCAGGCTGATCAGACGCGGATTCTCCCGAGCCGCTGGCGGTTGGTCTTCAGCACGTAGAATTCCCGCTTCCACGAGCGACGCCAGGTAAAGTTGCTGCCAGTTAGCCTCATCAGCCGCGAGGGCCCGCAGCGCGGGAAGGGACTCGCCATCATCGAGAATCGCCTTCCGGAGCCGCATCGATTCGGCCGTGGCGTGTTCAACCATCTCGTCACGCGTCATGGTCGTGGCCGCCGCCACAACCGGGAACTGGAAAGCCCCGTACCGCGGGGCAGGGCAATCGCCGATCGCTTTATCGAGGTAAAGTTGGTACAGCCCCGGAGCGATCTGGTCGAGCGCCTCCGGCCCGGCTTGCAGCGCGTCTGTTTCCGCCAGTTCGGGGAACACGCCATAGGCCATGCCCTTGA
>CAZADC010000605.1:0-1824 GCA_964483755.1 uncultured Planctomycetaceae bacterium
GCGGCTGCGGGCGACATCGGCTTCATACCGGGCCCTCTGCACCTGTTGGCCGCGCATCTTATCAACCTCTTCCAGGCGGGCCTGAAGTTCCGCCTGCACGGCGAAGGCCAGTTCCAGCGTTACCGGCTGGACCATCTCCAGAAGCAGTTCTCCGACCGCATGGTCGATGCCGTAACCCGGAATGATCTGGCAGACGTCCCTGCCGCGTTCATGGCTCTCGTGCGCACACTTGTAGTCCACCACCAGCTTGCCTTGCCGGCTGTGATATCCCACCGTCATCCGCCGGCCGCAGACGCCGCAGACGACCAGGCCCTGAAGCAGCGACGGTCCCTGGCCGGGCGGGCCGTTGCGACGGTCTTTGCCGTGCGCCTGGGCGCATACCCGCAGCGTCTTCAGGTTGTCCTGGTACTGCTGCCAGCTGATGTAGCCGGGGTGAGCATCCGGGATCACCGTGTGCCAGTCTTCCTGCGGCAGCGATTGGGCCGCCCACCGGCCGGTGGCGCGCTTATGCGTCCTGGTCCGGCCGAAGACGAACGCGCCGGCGTATCGGGGATTACGCAGAACCTGAACGGATCGCGTGTGACTGAGCGGGCCCCAGGCCAGCTGGCCCTTGTTGGCGCCACCTCGCAATCGACGCGGGAAGGTCAGGTCGTTCCTGTTGAAGTACTTCACGACGGCCAGGGCCGAAGCTTCTCGCTGGTAGACTTGGAAGAAGGTCCGAATCGCCTGCTGAACCTGCTTGTCCGGGTCGAGAATGACCTGGTCCCGTGTGTCGTAGATCAGGCCCACCGGCAGCGGCATTCGCAGTTCGCCGCGGCGGGCCTTGTTGCGGATGCCGCCCTGGAGACGGGCACGCAGCACGTGCAGTTCCGCCTCGCTCATCGTGCCCTTGAGTCCCAGCAGCAGTCGATCGTTGAAGTTCGCCGGATCGTACAGGCCGTCCTCGTCCAGGATCAACGTGCCCGTCAATCCGCATATCTCCAGCAGGTGGTGCCAGTCGGAGCAGTTGCGGGCCAGACGCGAGACCTCCAGCCCCAGGACAATGCCGGCACGGCCCAGGCCCACCTCGGCCACCAACTTCTGAAAGCCCTCCCGGTCGGCCGCCGAGGCGCCGGAGCGGCCCTGGTCGCCGTCGATGACGATCACGTGTTCAGCCTGCCAGCCCAACGCGATCGCGCGCTGCTTGAGGGCGTACTGCCGCTGGGTGCTCTCGGTGTTGTGGAAGACCTGCTGGATCGTGGACTGGCGGATGTAGAGGTAGGCATCCCGCTTGAGATGCTCCGCCCGCACCTTCTGGTGGGGATCATTGGACATGATCATGCGAAGACCTCCTGTCTTGCCGTGAGGACCATGTTGGCCAGGACCGTGACCAGTTGCCCGGAGACGGATGTGGACAATGCCGAAGGAGTGACAACGGACGGGGCGCGCTTCGGAACGGGCGGATCGTCGCCGGTCTGCTGCGGCCAGGCATGCATCCATGCCGCCATGCCCTGCCGCATGAACAGCGCCAGCCCCCAGGCGCCGCCGGCGGACCACGCCCCATTCATGGCCGTGCGGCGCAAGTCTTCGTACCGGGCCGTCCAGCTATCGTCGGGATTGTCGGCGGCTATGACGGTTCGGCGTGTCGCCCCTTTTTTGCCCGCCGGGCCAAGGCCCGCTCGATGCTGCGGGGATGGACCGACAGCCCCAGGCGCTCCTTGACCATCTTCGCCAGGTCCGGCGCTCGCAGGCTGCTGTCGGTCCCGCGCTGGGTGTCGATGAACTCCAGTACCTCGTCGGTGAGCTTGTTGGCAGACTTCGGACCCCGTCGTCGGGGCAGCAGGC
>CAZADC010000606.1:0-621 GCA_964483755.1 uncultured Planctomycetaceae bacterium
CAGGTCCGTGGCCTCGGCGAGGTCGCTGGTGACGTGAAGCTCCACCGTCCGCTTGGCCAGATCTTCCAGGGCACTGACCAGCAAAGGCGCGAAGAACCGTCGGGCGATGTAGTGCAGAGCCTTCCAGCGGCCGTGGTAGTCGATCGACGCCCAGCTCGCCACGGGCCAGCAGTCGTTGAGCTGCCAGTAGAGTGCGCCCATGCAGCGAGGCATGTTCCGGCGCCAGTGCTCGACGGCATACTTGATCGCCAGCCCTTGCTGGATCTGGCTGAGCCACAGCGTGTTCTCGAAGCCCACCGGCATGCGGAACCAGCTCAGCATGTAATGGAGCATGTTCGCGTTGCCGGTGCCGCTGCGCTGGTGATGCTCCATCACCCGGCTGGTGATGTTCCGCTCTTCCTCGTCCGTGTAGGAGCGGACGGTCTTCGGCTCGGGGAAGCTCTGGAAGCCGAACTCGCTGCAGAAGCGGTGGTAGGCGGTGCGGTACCACTCGAACGGCTGGCGTCCATGCCAGACCGCCCATAGATGGGCATCGCCCACGTCCGGGTTGCTGTGGTTCTTTCGGTCTCCGTGGGGGCTGTGCGGGCTGGAAGGCCAGTAGTCTCGGTCCGGATCGAGCTT
>CAZADC010000606.1:631-1818 GCA_964483755.1 uncultured Planctomycetaceae bacterium
GCACCTTGTAGGCGTCCCAGGACATGCGAGGCCAGCCGGCGTCGTTGGTGACGAACATCTCCAGTTCGTTGTTCCCGCACCAGAGCGCCAGGCAGGCGTGGTGTCGCAGCCGACGGACGTTGTCTTCCGCCTCGGCGCGCACGTTCTCCATGAACGCCTCGTCGAACGTGGGAAAGCTCGAACAGGCGAACATGAAGTCCTGCCAGATGCAGAGGCCCAGTTCGTCGCAGAGGTCGTAGAACGTGTCGCTCTCGTAGTAGCCTCCGCCCCAGACGCGGATCATGTTCATGTGGGCGGCTGCGGCGCTGCCCAGAAGATGGCGCAGTTGATCGGGGGTGACTCGAGTGGAGAAGGAATCCGCGGGAATCCAGTTCGCGCCCTTGGCAAAGAACGGCCTGCCGTTGACGACGAACTCGAAGCACTCGCCCCAGCGGTCGTCGCGTCGGCGGACGTTCAGTGTCCGAAGGCCGATGCGGCGGGAGTCAGTGTCCAAGGCGTTGCCGGCCTCGTCCAGGAGACCGACCTCGACGTCATACAGCGACTGCTCGCCCATGCCGTTGGGCCACCACAGTTGCGGATCGTCGATGCGCAGCTTCAGCGAGGCCTTGCCGCCTCGCAGCGGCGCCTGCTCGGCCGCGACCGTCTCGGACCCGAGCTTCACTCGCACATCCGCGGTGAGCTTTCCGGGCGAGAGTCGATCCGCCTCGACGGCGACCGTCAGCTCCACCGCCCCGCGGGGCGAGTGGTCCTGCCGAACGTGAATGTCACGCAGCCGCGCCGTGTCGAAGGCGACCAGCCGGATGTCGCGCCAGATCCCGCAGGTGATCAGGACCGGGCCCCAGTCCCAGCCGAAGTTGCACTGTTCCTTGCGGACGTACACCCGACCATGGGGTTCCCAGGGCTGATGGACGGGCGAGACCAGGGGCCGCTGCTTCTGCCGCTTCCGCATGTGCGGGAGGACGGAGTCGAACCGGACCTCGATGCGGTTCTCGCCGGGGCGCAGCAGTTCCTTGGCGTCGAACTCCCACCGGCGGAACATGTTGTCGGCCTTGCCCGCGAGCTTGCCATTGATCCGGATCGAGGCGAACGTGTCCAGACCGTCGCAGCAGAGCAGAACTCGCTCGCGATCCAGCAGTTCCGCGGGCACATCGAAGGTCCGCTCGTAGGACCAGGTCTTCTCACCGACC
>CAZADC010000607.1:0-1813 GCA_964483755.1 uncultured Planctomycetaceae bacterium
CAGCTCGACCGGTTCATGTTCAACATCTTCGTGGACTACCCGAGCCTGAGCGAGGAGGAGACGATCCTCACCCGCACCACGTCGGGCGAGACGAGCGAGCTGTCGCTGGTGTTCAACGCCCGGCAGATTCTCAACATGCAGAAGCTCATCGCGACAATCCCCGTCAGCGAGTACGTGGTGAAGTACGTCGCCCGCCTTGTCCGCGCGACGCGCCCGCAGGACGCCACGGCGGTCGAGTTCGTCCGCCAGATGGTCGACTGGGGCGCAGGCCCGCGGGCGGGGCAGAACCTGATCCTCGGCGCCAAGGCGTTCGCGGCAATGGAAGGGCGCTACACGGTGAGCATCGCGGACGTCCGCCGCGTGGCGACGCCGGTGCTCCGCCACCGGATCGGGTGCAACTTCGCCGCGTCCTCGGAGGGCGTGGACTCCGTCGAGATCGTCCGCCGCCTGCTGGAGATCGTCCCGGAGCCCGACGTGCCGAAGTACGAGCACAAATCGTCCTGACCGCCGCACCGCAGCGAGGGAGGCGCCGACATGGGGTACATTGCGGGATTCGGCTGGCTCGCGATCGAGATCATCCTCGTGATGGGCGCCGCGCTGAGCGAGCGGACGTGGGTGCGCGTGCTGTGCTGGTCGCTGTTCGCCCTGATGACGGCGTGGTGGCTTGCGGGCAACTACCACCGCGGCCCGGCGATGCTGGCCATCCCGGCCGGCCTCGTCGCGCTGGCGATCTTCATCTACTCGGTCAAGCGATCGGCGTGAGCCCGCGCCCCGCTGCCGCGACGCAATTGACACCGCCCGCCGGGGCGGGTCTACTCACGCCCCGCAGGAGCCGACCATCGCCGATCCGACCCCGACAACTTCTCCCGTCTGCCCGCGGTGCTCGATGAGCGTCGACGCCGAGGGCGCGTACTGCGAGCACTGCGGCGCGGCGCTCGGACGGGCTCGTCCGGCGCCCTGGTGGCACCTGCACCGGCGGATCTACGACTGGACGCTCGCCTGGGCCTACCGCCCGAGCGCTTCGGTGGCGCTGTTCGTGCTCAGCTTCGCCGAGAGCAGCTTCTTTCCGGTCCCGCCGGACGTGCTGCTCATGCCGCTCGTGCTGGGCAACCGCCGCAGGTGGCTTCGCTACGCGACGCTCTGCTCCGCCGCCAGCGTGCTCGGCGCGGTGCTGGGATTCGCGATCGGATGGGGCGCGTGGGAGGCGATCGACCAGGTCTTCTACGAGTACGTGCCCGGCTTCACGCCGGAGGTGTTCCGGGAGGTGAGCGGGCTGTACGACGAGTACAACTTCTGGATCGTCTTCACGGCCGGGTTCACGCCGATCCCGTTCAAGGTCATCACCATCACGGCCGGGGTGTTCAGCAAGGGCGTCGCGAACGGCGGGCTGTTCTTCACGGTGTTCCTGATCGCGGCGATCGTCAGTCGCTCGGCGCGGTTCTTCCTGGTCGCCGGGCTGATGCGGGCGTTCGGCGCGAAGATCACGCCGTTCATCGACCGGTACTTCAACTGGCTGGCGCTGCTGTTCGCCGCGCTGCTGGTCGGCGGATTCGTCCTGCTGAAGTACGTGTTCTGAAGCGTCGGGTGAGGCGCCGGACCGGGTCCCGACGCCCGCGGCGCTACAATTCGAGCGTACACGCAACGGATTCAGGGAGAGTCGACCATGTCGCTGTCCGACGAAGAAAAACGCACGCTCCTGGGTCTGGCCCGCGACGCCATGGAGGCCGCGGTGCTGGGACAGGCCCCCGTCCGACCCCAGCCGGACGATCTCGCCGGTGCGCTCGGCGAGAAGCGCGGCTGTTTCGTGACGCTC
>CAZADC010000608.1:0-1803 GCA_964483755.1 uncultured Planctomycetaceae bacterium
ATTCCATGCCGAAGGACAATCCATTGGTGCATAACAAGTTATGCACCCTACCACTTTCGTTTCACGACGCCGGGTTGCCGCGCATCGCCCGGCGCCCGCCGAGCGGCGGTTCCCTGAAGAGCCGATGCCGATCCTGCGCGACGATCGTCAGGAAGTGCGCACCCCTTGCACGGCGGGACCGACGGGTTCCGGACATGCGCCGATTGCATCTGGCCCGCAATTCCATGCCGAAGGACAATCCATTGGTGCATAACAAGTTATGCACCCTACCACTCCCGCGTCCGCGATCGTCGCACGGCGCCTGAAGACGTCGTTTGTTGCTGTACCGGCCCTGAAAGGGTCGGAGGGACACAGCCCAGGGCAAGGCCGAAGGCCGCTGCCCTGGGTCGTCGGGGGCGCAAGGGAGAGCCCTGAAAGGGCGACATCGGGTCCGCGCCGCGAAACAACCATGCCCGCGGAGCGTGTCACCCGGCTCTGCAGGCAGCAAACCACGCCGCGCGTCCGGCGAATCGCAGCGCCTCACCCCTGCGCCTTGGCGCACTCGACGGTGTTCTTCAGGAGCATCGCGACGGTCACCGGGCCGACGCCGCCGGGGACGGGCGTGATCGCGCCGACCTTGTCCTTGGCGGCCTCGAAATCGACGTCGCCGACGGTCCGCATCGCGGTCTTGCCCTTGTCGTTCCTGATCGGCTCGCCGGCGTCGTCGAAGCCCTTGGGGATGCGGTTGATCGCCACGTCGATCACCGTCGCACCGTCCTTGAGCATGTCGGCCGAGACGAGCGGCGAGAGGTCCGGCAGGTCGGGGTTTTCGCCGGCCTTCTTTCGCCGCCGGTAGCCCTGCCACTTCGCCTGGGCGACGCCCGTCGCCACGAAGACGACGTCCGCCCGCGACGTGTGGAACGCCAGGTCGCGCGTCGCGATATGGCAGACCGTCACCGTCGGCGACTCGCGCAGACTCTCGAGCAGCATCATGGCGATCGGCTTGCCGACGATCTCGCTGTGCCCGACGACGACGGCCTCCTTGCCGGCGAGATCCGGCTCGGTCCGCCTGAGCAGCTCGACCGCCGCGGCCGCCGTGCACGGCGAGACGATCCCGCCGCCGTAGAACAACTGCCCCATGTTCCGGGGGTGCATGCCCTCGACGTCCTTGGACGGGGCGATCCGCACCTGCACCTTGCGGGCGTCGATCTGCTCGGGCACGGGCATCTGCAGGATAATCCCGGTCACCGCCTCGGCGGCGTTGAGCTCGTCGATCTTCTTCAGCAGGTCGTCCTGCGTGATCGTGTCGGGGATGCTCAGCAGCTCGTACTCGATCCCCACCGACTCGCAGCTCTTGCGCTGCATGTTGGTGTAGATCTTGCTGGCGGGGTTCTCGCCGACCTGCACGGCGACGAGGTGCGGCTGCCGGCCCGCCTCGACGCATCGGGCGATCTCGGCGGATGTCTTCTGGTTCATCTGTTCGGCGACGGCCTCGCCGTCGATGATCTTCGCAGCCATCATTCGTTCCTTCCGGTTTCGGGTTTCAGCAGGTCTCGCAGGTCGTTCGCCCGCCGCTCGTCCAGGCGTCCGCTTCGCACAGCGAGGTCCACCGTGCAGCGCCCGGCCGCACGGTACAGCGCGGCGATATTCTCGTCCAGCCCGGCCATTGCGGTGAGGTGGCGGCGGACGGTGTCGACGTCGCCGCGGACGATCGGGCCGGTCAGGGCCCGCTCGGGCCCCATCGACAGTGCATTGTCCAGTGTAGTCCGCATCAGCGGTTCGAGGGCGCGACGGTACTCGTCGCGGTCGACGCCGGCGGCCTCG
>CAZADC010000609.1:0-1803 GCA_964483755.1 uncultured Planctomycetaceae bacterium
TGAAAACTACCTACTGAAACGGGATGCACCCCCTCCAGCGGGACCGCGGCCGATGCGGTTGACACGACGGGAGATGCCCGGTAGCATCTAACGGTTCGCCGATACGCTGGAAACGTCCCTCTGTCAGCCGGGAGCTCAGCGGTGGCCAAGAAGAAAAGCTCGATGGCCCTGTTCGAGGCCATGTCGCGAAGCCGCGAGAAGGACGCCGATCAGTCGCTCGGCGTGCCGGGCTGGATGGGAAAGAACCGCCAGGCGGCGCAGCGACCCGCCGAATCCGCACCCCCGGCGAAGCAGAAGGAGACGGGACGCGCGAAGGGCAAATCCGCTTCGTCGGCGGCGCCGGTGTCTCGGGCGGGCGGACGGCTGAACCTGTCCCTGACGCACGGAACGTGCGTCGCGATCGGCGTGGCCGCGATCGTGCTGCTCGGCCTGGCGTTCTGGGCGGGACGCGCCAGCGTCGCCGGAAGCGACGGCGGCGGGGCAACCCGCGCCGGCGTGACGGACGGCGGAGACGCCGGACGGGCGGACGGCGACGGCAGCGGCGCGGCGACGACGCCGCGACGACAGTCGGGCAAGTACTACCTGGTGATCGAGACGCTCCAGGGCGACTCGCCGGAGGACCGGGCCGAGGCGCAGCGGATCGTCGAGTTCCTCGCTGACCGGGGCGAGCCGGCCGAGGTGCGGACGCTGAACGACAGGTACGTCGTATGGTCGCTGACGCCGCTGGACTCGCCGACGAGCGACGCGGCGATGACCCACGCACGGACCGTCGAGAAGATGGGACAGGAGTATTTCCGCAAGCACAGGACGTATCGGTTCCAGCAGCGTCGCCGACCCGACGCCGAGCTGGATCCGTGGTATATTCAGGCATAGAGAACGACGCAGCGAACCGTTCGGCCGGCGCCGGGCCGACGGGCAGATACGGAGCAGCAGTCATGACGATGGACAGGACGCTGAAGATTCACGGCAGCCTGGCGGGAGCGCGGAGCGTGCTCACGCGGGCCGAACGCATCGAGCGGCTCATCGAGGACGGCAAGTTCGACCCCGAGAAGGACAGCCCGTTCGGGCTGCCCAAGACCAAGGTCAAGCACTCGAAGGTCGGCACGAAGTCCAAGAAGGCCGAGGAAGAGGAAGCGGTCGAGGGCGAAGCCGCCGCCGAAGGCGCCGAGGGCGAAGCCCCCGCCGAGGAGTAACCTTGCCGCCGGGCCCCGTGCGCCCGACGCGAGAACAGGCCGCGACCCGTCGAGCCGGCGAAAGCCGGCTCGGTTTCGCATGCCGGGGCGCGGCGCCGGACGCGGGCGCCCCGCCGGACACGTCCGGGAGAGACCATGCAACGCGACCCCCACTCCATCGCCGAGCGAATGAGCCGCATCGACGCCTCCGGAATCCGCAAGGTCTTCGACCTGGCGGCGAAGATGACCGACCCGATCAACCTGTCGATCGGCCAGCCCGACTTCGACGTGCCCGAGACCGTCAAGCGCGCCGCCGTCGAGGCCATCGAGCGCGGCGAGAACAAGTACACGCAGACGCAGGGCGCGGCCGCGCTGCGCCGGGCCGTCGCCGACGCCTGCCGAGGGGAGTTCGGCTGGGACGACGACCGCGCGTACCTGATCACCTCCGGCGTCAGCGGGGCGCTCGTGCTGGCGGTCCTGACCCTCATCAACCCCGGCGACGAGGTGATCTTCCCCGACCCGTACTTCGTGATGTACTCGCACCTGGTCCACCTCGCCGGCGGCGAATGCGTGACCGTCGACACCTACCCGTCCTTCCAGCCCGAGCCGCAGGACATCGCCGACGCCGTCA
>CAZADC010000610.1:0-1796 GCA_964483755.1 uncultured Planctomycetaceae bacterium
ATCTCTGATGCCGGAGTGGAACGCGATCTGCCCCATGAAGACGAACAGCGGGATGACCGTCAGGCTCTTGGAGGCGAAGGTGCTCACCAGCTCGGCCGACATCATCGAAAGCCCGGCCGTCGGGTTGATCACCGCGATGAAGCCGACCACCCCGACCGCCCCCATCACGAACGCCACCGGCATGCTGCTCATCAGCAGCACCAGCAGCAGGATGCACCCGACAATGCCGAGCTCCAGCGGCGTCACGGCTTGATCAGTTCCTTCCCGGGGTGCAGCAGGTGGGCGAGTATGACCAGCACCACGGTCCCGCTGGCGAAGGCGATGACGTACGGCGCCCAGAAGGTCGGGATGTCCAGCGTCATCGTCACTTCGCGGCTCGCGTGGAGCTTCCCGCCGTAACGGATCGACTCGCGGCAGACCACGGCGAACATCCCGATCGCCAGCAGGCGGGTGAGCGTGTCAACGACGACGCGCCCCCGCCGTCCGAGCTTGTGGAAGAAGTACTCCACGGCGACGTGCCCCTTGACGGCCGTGGTGTAAGGCAGGGCGCAGGCGATGGTCACCGCCCCGGCGAGGGTCACCAGGTCGACGGCGCCCGTGAGCGAGCGGTCGAAGATGCGCAGCACCACGTCGGCGCAGGTGACGATCATCATCGTCAGAACCCCCAGCCCGGCGACGCCCGCCAGCGCGTGCACCAGCACGCGCACGACGGCGAAGCCCGGCTCCGTGAACCGGACCGCCGCCCGCCAGAGCAGCGCCAAGCGGCGCATCGCCTACTCGCTTTCTTCGCGGGCCTCGTCCACGCGGGCCTGCACGTCGGACAGGAACTCATCGCCCGCCAGCCCCGCCTCGGTCGCCTCGGCGACGTAGGCGTCCAGCACCGGCTGGACGGCGGCGACCCAGCGGTCCTCCTCGGCGTCGTCGAGCGTGATGATCTCGCGCGGCGGGTCGAGATTCAGGATGAACTCGCGCCCTTCCTCGTCGGCCTGGTCCCACGCTTCGCCGTGGCGGTCCACCCACTCCATGCTCACCTCGGTGAAGACCTTCTGCACCTCGGGCGGCAGCGCGTCCCAGCGGTCCTGATTCATCACGACGTACATCGCCGTGGTGTACCCGATGGCGGACGTGTCGGTGACGGTGCTGATCACCTCGCCCTGCTTCCATCCCTTGAGCGTCTCCATCGGGCAGAACGTCGCGGTTACCGTTCCCTTCTGCAGGGCTTCGTAGGTTTCCGGCTGGCTCATGCCGACCGGCGTGCCGCCCAGCGCCTCGACGATCTTGGTCGACAGGCCCGTCGCGCGGACCTTCATGTCCTCGATGTCATCGAGTGAGCGGACCGGCTCCTTGCTGGCGAGAATGCCGGGCCCGTGCGCGTGGACGTAGAGGACGTGCGTGTCGGCGACCTCCTCCGGCTCGTACTTGAGCGTCATGTCGGTGGCGACGCGGCTGGCGGTCCTGCCGTCCGGGTAGCCCACCGGCAGGTCCAGCCCCTCCAGCAGCGGAAAGCGCCCGGGCGTGTAGGCGAAGCAGCTCATGCCGATGTCGGTCACGCCGTCCACCACGCCCTGGTACGTCTGCGGCGCGGTGGTGAGCGTGCCGCCGGGGAACATCGTGATCTTCACGCGCCCGTCGGTGCGTTTCTCGATCTCCCGCGCCCACGCCTCGGCCGTCTTGCACTGGATGTGCGACGGCGGGAAGAAGATCGCGTAGTTCAGCTCGATGGTCTCGGACGCCTCGCCGTCCTCCTCGCCCCCGCCGCCGCCGCACCCGGCCGGGAGCATCAGCGCCGCCGCAAT
>CAZADC010000611.1:0-1793 GCA_964483755.1 uncultured Planctomycetaceae bacterium
CCGCACGCCACCCGAGGTGACCGTGTCCGTCGACGGCCGCGCGCTCTCCGACGGACGGATTCTCGCCGTCGGCCGCGCCAAGGGGACCGCGCCAAAGCGACCCGCGTCAAGGGCAGCGAGGTTTCCACCCGATGACGACGGGACGACGGCGGGGCCTTCGTCAGGGGAGAACCCTACACGATCAAGCCCTTCGCGTGAAGGGCCGACGCGACCTGTGCGGCGCGTCGGGCGGCGGCGCTGCGGCAGATGCACTTCTTGCCTTCAATGCCGGTCGGCCAGATCCGGACAGTCGCCGTTCTGAACCGCCTCTCGTCGTCGTCTCAAGTACATGAGCACTTCAAGCAGGCCGATCATCGCGGCGGCCAAGTAGAGCCCAATGACCTGCCACGCGGTCACGTCTTCCGTGCCTGCTACAAGGAAAGCGAAGGCCGGCGCAAACACAAACAGAGCCAGCACGCTCGTAACCAAGAAACGGAGTGCTGCCCTCAAGATGAGTCCACCCGAGATCATTATTGGCTACCATTCTCGCCCATCTGAATGTCCCAGACAAGGAGCAACGAGCCCACCAGTGTCGTCCGAATCCTTGCACGGAAAGCAGGCCTGCAGAGCGGATGGGCGGAACCGTCATTCCCGGTGGGGCGACAAAGTGTCGGCGAGAAGGCGCATAAGCCTTTGACAGTGTGCAAGAAAACCGCCTCCCGGCGGCGGGTGTCGACCGGGGGGGCGTCAATCCGTCTTCGCCTTCGGCTACGACGCGACAAAGCCCTTCGACTCACTTCGTTCGCTCAGGGCAAGCGGGCGATCGGATTCGAACCGACGACGTCCAGCTTGGGAAGCTGGCATTCTACCACTGAATTACGCCCGCAGGTGCTTCGTACAGGATGCATCGTCTCCGCCGGCCGGGTGCGTGCCGACGGACGAATTATGTCCGGCCGGGGCAGATCTGTCAAGTGTCTGCGCGCATGGAAGCCGGCGGTCAAGTGTGCTTGACGGGGGGACCGAGGAACGGGTAAGATGCGGTATCAGGTCGGTGTCGAGGAACGGCCCGGAAGGGCTCGTACCGCCCTCATTCATACGATCATCCCTCCTCGGCGACGGCCGTTTCACGGCGCATGCCCGCGCCCCGTTGGTGCGCCCTTCGGCGGTCGGCGGCGGGACGGCTCGAGGCTGCGTCGCTTCCAAAGCGGCGCCCACGCACGGTTTGCTCCTGCTACGGACGACACATGGCCAGAAAACAACGACGACGGCTGGGGGAGATTCTCAGTGAATGGGGCGTGATCACACCGGCGGGCGTGGAGGAGGCGCTGGAGCACGCCCGCAACGAAGGGCTGCGGATCGGCGAGGCGATTGTCGCGCTGGGGCTCGCCGACGAGGAGGACGTTACGAAAGCCCTCGCCAGCCAGTACGACATGGACTACATCGATCTCGACCGGAACATGGTCGTCCCGGCCGAGATGTCGACGGTGCCCGAGGACATCATCCGCCGGCACCTGGTCCTGCCGATCGGTCGCGAGGACGGGCGCCTGAAGGTCATCATCACGGACCCGCTGGACCTCGAGACGCTCGACATGCTCCGGTTCCGCCTGAACACGGAGATCAAGCCCTGCCTCGCCAGCAAGACGAAGGTCCGCAGCTTTATCGAACAGTTCGTCAAGTCGGACGTCAGCGTCGACCAGACGGTCAGCAGCTTGCAGGGCGCCACCACCAGCGAAGAGGACCAGGTCGCCGAGCAGATGGGGGAGGAAGGCGGGCTCGACGAAGGTGAGGCTCGCCTCGCGATTGTCGGAGGTCGT
>CAZADC010000612.1:0-1790 GCA_964483755.1 uncultured Planctomycetaceae bacterium
CCGAATCCACGAGTCCAGGTCGCGAAGCACCGAGGGCGTCTGGCAGAAGCCGAAGGGGACCAGTTCAGCTTCTGCGCGATTTGGCGGCGCGCTGAAAGGTCAATAGGAGATTTGCCGGGTTTTGTGGTAAGGTGGGGCGACAGGATTGAATGAGGGGGAAGATATGGACCAAGGAGCCGAGACATGGATGCCAAGAGTCAGGCACGTCAGCAGAGGATACAGAAGCTTTTGCGGGAGCTTGCGGACCTTCATCTGGAGGAAATGGGTGAGGCGGGCAACTTCGATCAAACACCGCACTTCGGCACCATCGAGCGGGCGGCGTCGGAATTCGGCAAGCAACTCAGCCGGGAAACCCTGGAGCGAGCCTCGCGCGAGGCGGTCGCTGGCGGGCAGCCACGAGCCCCTTGCCCGACGTGCGGGAAGCTGTGCGAGGTGACGACCACGCGCCGCACGGTCAAGAGCATCGACGGTCCGGTCGAATTAACGGAGGCCGTCGCCGAGTGTCGCCGATGCCGGCGGTCTTTTTTTCCCTCAGCGGACGGCGATGGGGCTCGATAGTCGCGACGTCACGCCCGAGTTGGCTTCGGCGGTCGTCTTCCTGGCGTCGGAGATCCGCTCCTTCGAACGGGCGGCGGTTGTGCTGGGGCGTGTCCTCAAGCAGAACGTTTCCACCAGCACGGTCCGACGCATCGCGAAGGAGGTGGGCTTGGAACTGACCGAGGAGACCTTCGACGGCGGCGAGCAAGAGGTCGTCATTCCGCAAACGGCGGTCGTCTCGTGCGACGGCGGCCGCATCCGAACGCGCGAACCGGGCAATGGCAGGGGCGTTCACCCCTCGGGCGAAAACGGTTGGCGGGAGACCAAGAATGCATCGCTGGAGCGCATGACGCCGCCGCCATCAAGCGACGAGGAGGACCCATGTCCCGACTTGCCCACAACGTTCCGAACTACCGCAAGGGTTGCGAAAATCACGGAAAAACCGGCACCAAACGTCGATGCCCCGCCGAACAACGAATCGCGGCGCATCCACTATACGGGCCCGCGGCGTGTGCTGCGAACGGTCCTGGCCAGCATGGCAAATTCCGACGACTTCGGGCCGATGATGGAGCGTGAAGCCCGGCGGCGCCGGTTCTTCGAGGCACCCCGACGCGCGTTCATCGGCGACGGCCTGCCGTGGAACTGGACGATCTGGAAAAAACAGTTCCGCGAGTTTGTTCCGATCCTCGACTTCGTCCATGCGATCCACTACGTCTTCAACGCGGCGATGTGCCTGGCGGAGAACGAAGCCGACGGCTGGGATGTCTACACGCGCGCGATCACCCTCTGCTGGCAAGGCCGCGTCGATGCCGTGATTCGCCAGTGGACCGATGCCTGCCGCCATCGTGGAATCGACGCCGAGGGAAAACTCGCGGACGACGACCCGAACAAACCGCTGGTCGATGCGGTGCGTTACCTGACGAACAACCGATCGCGGATGGACTACCCGAGGTACCGCCGGCTCGGGCTGCCGGTGACCAGTTCGCCCATGGAATCGCTGGTCAAGCAGATCAACCTGCGTGTGAAGGGCACGGAGATGTTCTGGGACGACCCCGACGGCGCCGAGGCGATCCTCCGCCTTCGCGCCGCCTCGCTCAGCGATGACGGCCGCCTCGACCGCCACCTCACCACCCGCCCCGGCCACCCCTTCGTCCGCCGAACCACCCTCGCAATCGCTACATAAGCTGAACTGGTCCCACCCCCCAGAGCTCGGATTTGGGGCAAGATTCGCCCGCTTGCGGGGCGTTTCGCTC
>CAZADC010000613.1:0-1784 GCA_964483755.1 uncultured Planctomycetaceae bacterium
CAAGACCTATCGGCAATCCCGCCCCAATCTACCTACTCAAACGGGATGCACCCCACGTGAGAGGAGCATCGTCCGCGACCTGGCCGGCCGGGTCGCCGAGCTGGCTTCGAGCGACGAGTACGCGGCGCGGCGGAAGCGCTGGCGGGACGTCAACGCCCTGCGCCGCCCCGACCGGGCGCCCGTCTGGTGCAAGCCGGTCGGCTGCTGGGGCGATCTCATCCCCGCCGACGCCATGGAGTGCGAGGACCCGGAGCTTCGCGGCGTCGAATGGGCGCTGCGGACGCACCTGGTCAAGCACGAGATCGGCGACGATTCGCTGATCCCGCCGTACTGGCCGGTCGCGACGGCGATCGGCCCGGACGCCGAACACCCGTGGGGCGTGCCGATCCGCCGCGAGCAGTCCGGCGAGGCGGGCGGCGCGTGGGCGTACGACCCGCCCGTCCGCGAGGACGCAGACCTCGATCGCCTCCGCATGCCGCGCTACGTCCACAACGCCGACGAGACCCGACGGCGGCTGGGTCAGGCCGAAGAGCTGTTCGACGACGTCCTTCCGGTGCGGCGCGTCTGCCCGCCGCCGATGAGCATATCACTCGGCAACGAGGCGGCCGACCTGCTCGGACTCGACGGGCTGATGATGGACCTCGCCGCCCGCCCGGATCGCGTGCACCGCCTGATGACGTTCCTCCGCGACGCGGTGTCGAGCGTGCTCGACCAGGTCGAGGAGTTGGGCGTCCTGACCGACAACAACACGGGCGAGATGTACTGCAGCGATCCGCTGACCGACGCCCCGCCCGAGCGCCCGCGGCGGATCGGCGGGCTCTGGGGGCACGCCGAAAGCCAGGTCTTCCAGTGCGTCTCGCCGGCGATGTGGCGGGAGTTCCTGCTGCATTACCAGAAGCCGCTGCTGGAGCGATTCGCCCTGTGCTCCTACGGGTGCTGCGAGGACCTGACCGACAAGACCGACGTCCTCGACGCCGTGGGCAACCTTCGCATCTTCGTCAGCTCGGCGTGGACGGACCTGGACCGGACAATCGAAGCGTGCGGCGGCCGCTGCACGATCATGTGGCGGCAGAAGGCCAGCGACGTCGTCTACGGCGATCTCGGCGCGATCCGTCGCCACCTCGACGACGGCTGCCGACGCCTGCAGGGCTGCAGATACCAGATCGTCCTTCGCGAGCTGCAGACGCTCGCGGGCAACCCGCGGCGCCTCCACGAGTGGGCGGCGATCGCCACCGAAGCGGCCGCGAAATACGCGTGAAACGATGCTGACCGACAACATCCTCGACCTGATCGGGAACACGCCCCTGCTCCAGCTCGCGGGCGAGGAGATCTACGCCAAGGCGGAGTTCCTCAACCCCGGCGGGAGCATCAAGGACCGCGTCGCGCTGGCGATGCTCGAGGGCGCCGAGCGCGACGGGCGCCTGCGCGGCGACTCGATCATCTGCGAGCCGACCAGCGGCAACACGGGCATCGGGCTGGCGCTCGTCGGACGGCTCAAGGGGTACGCCGTGCGCATCGTCATGCCCGAGGGCATGAGCGAGGAGCGCAAGAAGCTCATCCGGGCGCTGGGCGCGGAGCTGGTGCTCACGCCGGACGAGGAGTCCATCGCCGGCGCGCTGCATCGGGTCGAGCAGATGGCGAGCGAGGATGAGCGGATCTTCGTGCCGAACCAGTTCGCCAACCCGGACAACCCGCGCGTGCACTACGAGCAGACGGCCGTCGAGCTGTGGCGGCAGATGAGCGGCGAGGTGGACTGCTTCGTCGCCGGCGTCGGCAGCGGCGGG
>CAZADC010000614.1:0-1781 GCA_964483755.1 uncultured Planctomycetaceae bacterium
AGCAATCCTTTGTGTTGGTGGATCCCCAGGGGACGGTCCTGGCGTGCAACCGGGCATACAGGACGGCGGCGGCCGCGCGCGCCACCGCTTGGGCAAGGTGGCACTGTGCACCGCGGGCCAGTGGTACGCGTGCCGTGTACCAGAGCCGTGCATCTTCCCAGTGCGCACGGCCGTTCCGGGCGACAACGCCGGCGTAGTCCAATACATACGCGTCCGGCACCCCCGCGAGTCCCTTCGCCAGAAGCCGGTTCTGCTCCGCGATCAGGTGGGTCAGGCCGTCGGGGTCGTTGGCGTCGAAGATGTCGCAGTGCGCTCGCTCGGACAGCGCGAGGTTCGAGGCCAGAATGGGCCCGGTTAGACGCTCGCGAGCCGCCCGCGCCAAGGAAACGAGGCGTTCGCGGATGCTCGCGAGGCGTTCCGCGGCCGCAGGCGTTGCCATGCCGGGGAACTCGTCGGCGAGACGGCGATCAACATCCTCGATCCGCATCGCCAGCCACAGCAAATCCGGTGGCTGGGCCCATAGGGGTGACGCCGGATCGAGCACCAACTGCTCGAATTGGTTGAACGGTCCGCACCACGGCGCGAGCGGACAGCCGACCCGATGGCTCTCCACAATCAAGTATGGTCGAAGGAAATCTGTGGTGAAAGATGCCAGCACTGCCAGTGTGCGCGGCTGGCCCTGGGGGTCCCGCTCAAGCCGTCGCGATTCTTTCAGATATTCGGCATGGCGAATTGGCATTGCGTCGTTCCCCTCACCATATGGCCTCGGGTGGATCCGCCAGCATCCTGTCCGAGACGTGCTCTCGGACGAACTCCGCGATGCGCCGGGCCTGTCTCTCGTAGGTGAACTCCAAGCTGCGCTCGAACGCCCTGGCCGAAAGCCTCGCCCGCAGTTCATCGTCGCGGAGGACGCGCAGGATGGCATCGGTGAGTCCTGCCTCGTCGCCCGGCTGGAGCACGATGCCGGCACCGTCCTTCAGTTGCCAAGCGGTGCTCCCGATGTCCGTAGCGATAACCGGGCAGCCCTGCGCCATCGCCTCGTGGATACACCGCGGCACTCCCTCGGCCGCAACGGACGGCATCAGGAACATATCGGCCTCCCGGTAGAACTCAAGGAATCTCGGGCCGAACGGAATGAACCCGAGGAATTCCACCTGTGAGGCGAACCCGTGTGTCTCGGCGTAGCGCCGCAGGTAGTCCTCCTGGGCCCCGATACCGGCCAGCTTCAGTCGGAAGGGCTGGCCCTGATGCCGCACGGCGGTCAGCGCCTCGAACAGGTGCCTCAGACCCTTGCGCTCATCCAGCACGCCCGCGTAGAACAGGTTCGGGGGGTCATGAAGCTGCGCGTCATCTCGCCGGCAATAGTCGCAGCGATCGAGCGTATGGTTGGTCGATATGAGCAGCGGCTTGCCCTCCGGGACGTACTTCTCCGCGAGCGCCGGGCCGATGGTCACCACGGCGAACGATCGATGCGTCAGACGGTACGTTCCGCGGCGGGCCATCAGTACGGCAAGCGGGCGGAGGAGCCGACGGACAAAGCGTTCGCTATGCGCAGGTAGCCGCGACCCCTCAGCCCAGTCCCCGTGCAACTCCAGCAGGACGGGTATGTTGTTTCGGGTTGCGTGGCAGAACGTCCAGTAGACATGATGGCTGGGCATGCGAGCGACGAACAGGTCGACGTCCGAGAGGGCCTCGGCCACGGCGGCGAATGTCTCCCGACGGCTTTCCAGATAGGTCCTCCCCGCGCCGCCGATGGGCTGGATGGGTATGTTGTCGGGCAC
>CAZADC010000615.1:0-1774 GCA_964483755.1 uncultured Planctomycetaceae bacterium
ACGGAGATTACGACCTCCGGGTGGTCGCCGAGACCGAGTGCGGCAACACGGCCACGGCGGAGGTGGTCGTCTGCGATATCACGCATCTCCAGTACCGCATCGGCGAAGGCGAGTTCGAGGACGCGCCGGAGACGCTCTACGTGGTCGCCTCCACGCAGGTGGAGTTCCGGGCGCTGCCCAGCCCGGCGGACCTGGCGTCGTGGCCGTCGGGCCTGCCCGCCTGGGGCGGCGCGTCCGGGGCGAGCGGCACGGGCCAGACGAAGGAGGTGACCTTTTACACGGTCTCGTCGAGCCTGACGGACTACAAGACCGTGACCGCGGAGTGCGGGTCCACGCTCACGGCGAACGTGGTGGTGGGCGATGGGCTCTGGGCGTCGGGGACGCTGACGCTCTCCTGGGAGCAGGCCCCGGCGGAGGCGGTGGCCGTGGGGGATACGCCCACGGCGTCGGTCAGCGCGATATACGATCCGATGTTCGAGGCCCAGGGATCGGAATGGATCCAGGGCCAGGATATCCTCTTCACCTTCGACTGGTCGGCAGAGACGGACGGGACCCTCACCGGGACGGACGACGGGAGCGGTTTCTCCGAGCGGCAGTTCGAGTTCGATACGGCGAGCGCGGAGGCGGACGACAAGACCGTCGCCGTCTCGTGCGAGGTGACGGGCGCGGTCGAGCTGGTGGGCGTGGACGGCATCTGGGATTACGGCGAGCATTACATCTTCATCGTCGAGAAGGAGAGCGCGCCGCTGGAGGAGGACCTGACCGCTGTGGAGGTGGAGACGCTGCAGTACCGCATCGGCGCGGGCGAGTTTGCCGACGTGACGGGCACGCTCTACGTGGAGACGGGGACGACGGTGGCGTTCAAGGCGCTGCCGAATCCCGCCGACGCGCCCGCCTGGCCCTCCGGCCGGCCGACCTGGAGCGGGTCGGGCAGCCCGGTGCGCGACGAGGAGGACTATTTCCTGGCCCAGGCGACGTTCAATACGGTCTCCACCTCGGATACCGACTACAAGACCGCCGTCGCTGCGTGCGGGAACGACGCGACGGCGAACGTGATTGTCTTCCAGGTGGATATCAAGCACTCGGACGGCGCGTCCGACGCGCCGGAGTGCGTCGGGCTCGATCATACGCTGGACCTGAAGGCCGTGCCCTCCCCGGCCGGGCTTGCGGGCGACTACGCCTGGTCCGAGAGCAGCGCGAAGATCTCGCTGACCAATCCGACCAGTCAAACCGTCACGGTCACCGGCGACGAGGCGAGCGCGACGGCGGGCGACGCGGAGGTGCAAGTGGCGTTCGATCCGACCGGCGGCGGCAACGCCGCAACCGACGCGCACGACCTGACCGCGGTCGCCCTCTCCGAGACGGCCTGCGGCGTGGAGATGGAATACAGCCTGGACGCGGGCGAGACGTGGCACGCGGTCGAGGAGACGCTCTACGTGGCCAAGGGAACCACCGTGGCGTTCCAGGTCTTCGTGGATCCCCCGGACGCGTCGGGCTGGCCGGCGGGTCTGCCGGCGTGGAGCGGAACGGCCGGCGCGACGGGGACGGGCGAGAGCAAGTCCGTGGCCTTCGACACCCTCTCCACCAGCGGGACGGACTACAAGACCGTCGTCGCCGAGTGCGGGAATACCGCCACGGCGAGTGTGATTGTGTATGAAGTGGCAATAGACACGCCGGCCGCGTTCCCGGCCTACATGGCGATCGGCCAGCTGGGTTGCACCGTCAGTCCGAGCGCCGCCGCAGGCGGCACGTTCAATTGGACCAAGGCGAGCGG
>CAZADC010000616.1:0-1772 GCA_964483755.1 uncultured Planctomycetaceae bacterium
CAGACCGACTACAACGCCGCCGACCGCGGACCGGGACGCGACCTGGTGGCCGAGTACGTCGACGCCTGCCGCGAGTACGGGCTGCGGATCGGCTTCTACTACTCGCTGATGGACTGGCATCATCCCGACGGCGCCCGCTGCGCGACCAACGAGAAGGCGCGCCGGCGCTTCCTGGACTTCACGCAGGGCTGCGTCCGCGAGCTGATGAGCAACTACGGGAAGATCGACATCCTGTGGTACGACGTTTCCTGGCCGCTCCCGGACGCCGAGGCGTGGGAGTCGGCGAAGATGAACCGCATGGTCCGCAAGCTCCAGCCGGACATCCTCATCAACAACCGCTCGAAGCTGCCGGAGGACTTCGGCACGCCGGAGGAGCACATCCGGGCGGAAGAGGCCGGGCGGGCGTGGGAGGCCTGCATGACCTTCAACGGGTCGTGGGGGTACATGAAGCACTCCCACCCGGACGACTGGCACACCTCGCGCGACGTGCTGAACATGCTGCGCCAGGTGACGGCCGGCGAGGGCAACCTCCTGCTCAACGTCGGACCCAAGGGCGACGGATCGGTGCCGAAGCTCGCGACCAGGCATCTCAAGCCGGTCGGCAAGTGGCTCGCCGAGAACGGCGAGGCGGTCTACGGCGAGGTGCAGCGGACCGACGGGCTGCAGGGCTGGATGCCGCTGGGCGCATGGACCGCCAGGCCGAAGACCGCCTATTTCTGGGTCGGGCGCTGGCCGGGCTCGGACGGGCACATCACCATCGGCGGTTTCCGGTCCACCGTGACGAAGGTCTCGATCCTCTCCACGGGCGAGAAGCTCAAGTTCACCCAGGAGCCCAAGCGGCTGATCATCAAGCCGATCCCCGAGAAGAATCCCGATCCGCACGCGCAGATGCCCGTGATCAGGATCGAGTGCAAGTCCAGGCCGAAACAGAATCTTGGCGCCGGGCTGGTGTGAGTGGGCAGGCGGCGCGAACGCGCGCAGCGCAGATGGCGGCATGCGCGCATTGAGAACGATGGCGGCATGCGCGCATTGAGAACAACGTTGTGACGATCAGGCGACGGCGGGCGTCGGACCGCTTCGCAGGCGGCGGGCGGATGATGGTGTGCGCCCCCCTGGGCGACATGTGAGCCCGACAAGCCGGATGGAACAAGACAGCCCGAACGCAATCTCAAGCCCTGTTACCGGCACGAGGCGATGAAGGGCGCAGCATGTCCGGGACTTTTCGCGCAGCGCTCTGGACGCTTCCGGGGGTTTGGCGCATCATGGCGCGCCGCGATGGTCCGTGGCGGCCGGCGTCCGACGGCACGAATCCCCGAGGAAGGAATACGATGAGCGACGTTACTCCCATCCGGTCGAAGTGGAAGGGCGCGATGACCGACCGCGAGCGGTTCAACAACCAGATGCACTACCGCCCGGTCGACCGCTGCTTCAACATGGAGTTCGGCTACTGGGAGGAGAACTTCCACCAGTGGGACCTCTTTGTGGAAAACGGCATCCGTAACAATCGGCAGGCGGATCGCTTCTTCAACTTCGACCGCATCGGCGGGGTCGGCGGGAACATCTGGATCCACCCGCCGTTCGAGCACAAGGTCGTCGAGGAGACCGAGACCACCCGCGTCCTGATGAACGGCGACGGACTGCTGGCGGAGGTGCCCAAGGACGGGCACGACACGATCCCGCACTACATCAGGGCCACCATCGTCACCCCCGACGACTGGAAACAGGCCAAGGCCGAGCGGTTCCGTCGCGACGACCCGGCCCGCAAGGTGGAC
>CAZADC010000617.1:0-1769 GCA_964483755.1 uncultured Planctomycetaceae bacterium
GGCGGGCATTGTTCGCCGCCACCGAAGACGCGGCGAGAAAGTGGGGATAAGTCAGTTGAATGGGCTGCTTGACCTAAGTCGAAGCAATCGCTATGCTTTACGTCCACTGGTTCGAGTCCAGTATCGCCCAGGGGAAAGGGCTCTCTGCCTGTGCAGAGGGCCCTGCTTTGTTTCGCCCGGTCGGAAGGGGATGGCGCGGGCGGCGAGTTCGACCTGGTGGTCGTCCCCGAGCCAGCCGAGGCCGTCCTGCCCGACGCGGGCTGCACTGTGGGACGGATTTGCCGCGGGAACCAACTTATGGCATCCAGACCAGGATTGCGTATGCTGGGCGCAGGGCTCGCGTGTGTGAACGAACGGGAGCGGATGCGCGGGAAGAGCCTGGCCGGCAGCGTCTGACTCGTACAGTGGACAGGGGTCAAGGAAAGATCAATGCGACGTGCAATCGTGATCGTAACGGCCGCGGCGGCGGTGCTTGCGTCGGCGGGCCCGGCTGCGGCGTGGCACGCCAACGGACACGATCGTGCGGCCCGTGCGGCCGTGAAGTCCCTGCCAGAGTCGATGCCCGCCTTCTTCCGTAAGGGCGAGGACCGCATCGCGCACTTCTCCGGCGAGCCGGACCTGTTCACCCGCCCGATCGCGCCGAAGGAGTTGCACGACGCGACGACGCCCGATCACTACCTCGACATTGAGCGGCTGGGCGATGCGCCGATTCCGCGCCAGAGGTACGAGCTGATCGCCTGGTGCGTGCGGAACGATCTGCCGATTTCCAGCGTCGGCCTGGCGCCCTACGCCCTCGAGGAATGGACGCAGCGACTGACGGTCGCATTCGCCGAGCACCGCAAATGGCCGGACAACGAGCACATCCGGGCCAAGGCGCTCATCTACGCGGGCTTCCTGGCGCATTTCGCGGCCGACCTGTACCAGCCCCTCCACACCACGATCCATTACGACGGGCGCGTCGGCGCCGACGGCGAGAGCCCGCATTCCGGCATTCACCTGAAGGTCGACGCGCTGGCCGGGAAGCTGCCCGACGGGGCGGCGGTCGTGGCTGATCCGGCACGCGTCCGACCGTTCGATCGGACGTTCGAGGCGATCGTGGCCGCGCTGCGGGAATCGCATGGGCGTGTCGATCGCGTCTACGAGCTTGCCGAGGCGATCCCCGCCTACGAGGCGCCGCTTGATCCGGAGAGCGACGTGGCGGAGCTCACGCGGGTCTGCCTCGCCGACGCGGCGCTGTTTACGGCCCGGCTGTACGCGACGGCGTGGCGCGACTCGGGGCGGATCGAGCTGCCGGACTGGCACGTTCGTCCCGGCGCGGAGTCGGCCAAAGGGGCGGAAGCGGATACGCGGTCGATCGGTTCCGTCGACACTGTGGAGCAGGGGCCGGACGCAACAGCAACTGCGGAGGGTCCGGCGGACGCGGCGCGCGAGGATGGACGCCCCGCCGGCGCCGGGATAGACTGACTCCATGCGCGTAGTCGTTACCGGACAGGTCGGACTGGACAAGAAGCGGCTTCTCGACCGCATGGTCGGCATCGCCTGCGGCGACGGGCGGGACGTCGAGCTGTTCCACGTCGGGGAGCGGATGTACTCCGAGGCGCCCGACGTGGCGACCGGGCGGATTCTCGACCTGCCGCTCTCCCGGCTCAACAGCCTGCGCCGCAGCGTGTTCAAGGACATCCTGGCGGCCGCGGGACGCCACGAGCACGTGATCGTCAACACCCACGCGACGTTCCGGTGGCGTCACGGACTGTTCTACGCCTTCGACT
>CAZADC010000618.1:0-1759 GCA_964483755.1 uncultured Planctomycetaceae bacterium
CGGTCATGAAGCTCGCCGTCGTCGGCAAGCGCAACGCGGGCAAGAGCACGTTCATCAACACGCTCGCCGGCGGTCCGCGGGTGATCGTCTCGCAGACGCCGGGCACCACCCGCGACAGCGTCGACGTGACGATGGAGATCGACGGGCGCCCGTTCACGCTGATCGACACGGCCGGCGTGCGGAAGCGCAGGAGCATCGCCGACGACGTGGAGTTCTACTCCCAGCACCGCGCTCTGCGGTCCGTCCGCCGGGCGGACGTCGTGGCGATGATCGTGGACGCCTCGGTGCCCGTCTCGCAGGTGGATAAGAAGCTCAGCGGGCAGATTGCCGAGCATTACAAGCCGGTGGTGCTCGTGGTCAACAAGTGGGACCTGGCCGCGGAGTCCGCTGCGGGCGAGGAGTACGCCGACTATTTCGCCAGGACGTTCCCGCACCTGAGCTTCGCGCCCATCAGCCTGACGGTCGCCAGCGAGGGAACCAACGTCCGCGAGACCGTCCGCCTGGCCGAGCAGCTCTTCGACCAGTCGCGGACGCGCGCCGCCACGAGCAAGGTGAACGAGGCGATCCAGGAGATTCTCGAGCTCCGCGGGCCCAGCCACAAGGCCGGCACGCGCCCGCCGAAGATTCTCTACGCCTCGCAGATCACCGTTGCCCCGCCGACGATCGTCTGCTTCGTCAACGACGTGCGGAGCTTCGACGCCTCGTATCAGCGGTTCCTGCTCAACGAGCTGCGCGACCGCCTGCCGTATCCGGAGGTGCCGATCCGCCTGCTGTTCCGCCAGCGGCGCCGCGAGCCGTGGTCCGGCGGGCGGAAGCGCTGACGCCGGCGGCTGGCATCGAACGACGGGGGCGTTACAATGCCCTTCCATCGCCCCCTTGAAGCCCACAGGAACACCGCATGATCGACATCAAGGACATCCGCGAGAACCCCGAGAAGTACGCCGCGGCCGCCCGCGACAAGAACTTCGACGTGGACATCCCCGCGCTGCTCGAGCTGGACGACGAGCTGCTCGCCGCCCGGCAGGAGCTCCAGGAGGCCCGCACCGCCCAGAACCAGGCGGGCAAGCGGATCGCGAAGCTCGAAGGCGACGAGAAGCAGGCCGCCATCGCCGAGATGGGCGGGCTGAAGGAGAAGGTCAAGTCGCTGGGCGATCGGATCACCGAGCTGGAGCCCGCCTTCGAGGAGATGATGTCCTTCGTCCCCCAGCCGCCCGACGAGGACGTGCCCGTCGGCAAGGACGATACGGAGAACGTGGAGCTGCGCCGCGAGGGCGAGATTCCCTCGTTCGACTTCGAGCCGAAGGATCATCTGGAGCTCGGCGAGGCGCTGGGGATCATCGACGTGCCCCGCGGCGTGAAGCTCGCCGGGACGCGCAACTTCGTCCTCCGGGGCGCCGGCGTGCTGCTGCACCAGGCGATCCTCCGCCTGGCGATGGATCAGATGCTCGCGAAAGGATACACGCCGCTGACGGTGCCCGTGGTCGTCAACGACGACGTCATGTACGGAACGGGGTACTTCCCCGTCGGGCGCGACCAGACGTACCTGATCGAGCGGGACGAGCAGGCGCTGGTCGGTACGGCCGAGGTGCCGGTGACCGCTTACCACGCCGGGGAGGTGCTGGAAGCCGACGAGCTCCCGAAGCGGTACGTCGCGATGAGCACGTGCTTCCGCCGCGAGGCCGGGGCGGCCGGCAAGGACACCTACGGGCTCTACCGCATCCACTACTTCGACAAGGTCGAGCAGGTCGTGCTCTGCGAG
>CAZADC010000619.1:0-543 GCA_964483755.1 uncultured Planctomycetaceae bacterium
GACCGGTCCTTCATCAGGTTGGCGGTCGAGGCCTCGGTCGTCGGCGACGACCCGGACAGGCTCATGTCGCCGAGAACGGTCCGGCGGCGGTACTCGTGATCCGTGTACTCGCCGTAAAGACCCTTGAGTGCGTACGTGTTCCCGGCCGAGGGGCGGAATTCCAGGTTCGAGATGATACCCAGCCGCTCGCGTGTCAGGTCGTACTCCCGGAACTCCATCTCCTCGGTGATCCAGGTGCCGTCGTCATCCTGTTCCCAGGTGTCGAACTCCACGTTGTCCGAACCGAGGTCGCGCTTGTCCCAGCTCGCCGAAACCAGGAATCCGAGCTTGCGGTCGGCACCGAACACGTCGCCGTAGGTGCCCATGACGCTCTCGCCCCAGTTCCCGGTCAGATCGGCGTAATTGCCGCCGACGCTGCCGGCGAGGGTACGCTCCGACTTGTCGTATGCACTGGGCATCTCGATGTTCACGTGGCCACCGACCGCGTCGCCCGGCATGTCCGGCGTGACGGCCTTGGTGACCACCAGCGTCTCCATGACGTTC
>CAZADC010000619.1:553-1749 GCA_964483755.1 uncultured Planctomycetaceae bacterium
AACCGGCCCTCGCCCTGGTCCCTGGCCACCGAGACGCCCGGGAGACGGTCGAGAGCCTCGGCGGCGTTCTGGTCCGGGAACCGGCCGAAGGCGTCGGAGGCCACGATGTTCTTCAGGTTCGGCGCCGTCTTCTGACGGTTCAGCGCCCGTACCTGCCCGACGGTCTGCCCGACGACGACCATCTCCTCGAGCATCATCGTGGATTCCGCGAAGTCGACGTCGAGGCGGGTGGTCTCGCCGGCGGTCACCCGGACCGTCCGGGTGATCGGGGCGAAGCCGATGAAGCTGAAGGTCAGGTCGTGGCTCCCCTCCGGAAGGCTGAGCCGGTACTCGCCGTCGTCGTCGGAGACGACCCGGCTCTCGCCGTCGGCGGTCGTGACGACGACACCGTCGAGCTTGAGGTCGTTGAGGGAATCGAGCACCACGCCGGTGACCGTTCCCCGGTCGGCGCCGTGGGCCGTGGAACAGGCCGCGCAGAGCAGCAGGGCGACGAGCATCCGGTGAAGACCTGTCGATATCCAGCGCATGTTCTCTCCTCGTGAAGATCGGGACCCAGGGAAGAAGGCTCCGCCGTGGCCGGTGACGGCCAGGACGTCGAGAGCAAGTCTTCTTAGGGGACCGTAAGGAGCAGATTGGCGCGGTGTGCGAAGATGGTTAAAAAGCGATCGGGCTGATCCCTGCGCTGACTGGCTAGAGCCCCAGCAGGTACCCCAGGCGCAGCTGCAGATCCGGCGACCCGTCGCCCAGGCCGAGTCCGAGCTGCCCGCGCAGGCGGCCGCCGGCGTCCAGACGGTAGTCGGCGCCGCCGCTGAGCAGGGCGACGTCGCCCTCGGTCTGGATGGTCAGCTCGGCGATCCAGTGCAGCTCACGGCTGGTCTCGAACACCGCTCCGCCGCCGAGGGCGAGCGACGCCTCGCGATCGTCGCCAGCCTCGACCAGGTACAGGCCGCCCGAGGCCACGAGCGCGACCGCATCGGAGACCGGGTAGCGCAGCGCGCCGAAGCCGCCGAGGTCGACGTTGCCCTCGCCGATCTTCTCCTCGCCGACCGGCAGGGTCAGGAAGCCGCCGGCGGCGACCTGGACGTCGCCATCGGTGGCGAGGTTGTAGCGGCCGGCCACGCGCAGATCGGTCAGGCCGGATTCGCCGTCGCCGTTGTCCACGTCGACGCTGCTGAACGCCCATTCGCCGCCGAGCT
>CAZADC010000620.1:0-765 GCA_964483755.1 uncultured Planctomycetaceae bacterium
GAAGCTCACCCAGAAGCGCCAGTGCCGCCTTCGCCGCGACGCGCGGCACGTTGACCGCAACCGCCAGGGCGTCCTGCACGGCCGCGTCCCGCGCCGCGCCGCTGGGTTTCTTCGCGGCTGCCTGGTACTGCTCGAAGGCGGAGGCATCTTCGTCCACCAGGTCGAGGAACATCTTCCGCAGGTGTTCGAGATGCGCCCCGATGCGCGCATAGTCTGGCTCATGCGCGGCCGGGGATTTGCGGCCGCGCGAATACGCCAGCGACATCTCGCCCAGAGCCACCGCCAGCGCTGCCGCCACACATCCCACGCTTCCGCCGCCCGGTGCGGGATCCCTGGCGGCGGTGCGATTGACAAACTCAGTGACCGACAGGGCGGCCAGGCTGTCTCGGCTATTCGTCACCGACGTTCTCCTGTGTTTCGACGGCGGCCTCTTCCTCGATCAACCCGGGCTCCGGCGTCGTCACCGCCACGAAATAGCCGCCGCTGAGATACTTCTCCGCGACCCGGCGGACATCTTCCGGGGTGACCGCGCGGAAACGCTCCTCGAGCGATTTGCGGAAGTCGTAGCCCAGGCCGTAGCACTCGTCCAACGCCGCATCCATGGCCAGGTCGGAGAGCTTCTGGTTGCCCAGGAGATCGGCGGTGAGAATCGCGTTGACCGCGAGATCCACTTCCTGCTGGGTCGGCGTGTACGTCGTCGAACGCCGGAGGTTCCGCTCGATGATATCGATGACTTCCTGGGCTTTCTCGGGTTGACACGCGGCA
>CAZADC010000620.1:775-1747 GCA_964483755.1 uncultured Planctomycetaceae bacterium
AGGTCACGAAAGCCCCGGGGTTCAGCCCCGACCAGTTGTGGGCATGAACGACGTAGACGAGCTGCTTGCCCCGCAGTTCATCGTGCAGCCAGCCGGAAGGAAGGCGGTATCCGCTGATGATCGTGTCGAGGACCGTGATGGCAAACCGGTCTTCCAGGTTGGTGACCTTCATGCCCGGCACGGCCACGGTAACGCCCGCCTGTTTCTTGTTGGTTTTCAAGATGTGCAGTTCGCCCTCGGCGGGCAACTCTCTCGGCTCGACGCCCAGCAGCTCCGAGGCGTCATAGCCGCCTTCGTGCTGCCCGAAGAGCTCTTCCAGGTCGAGGAGAACCGCGTCCGGATCGAACTTGCCATAGATCGTCAGAACGCCGTTGGCGCCGAGGACGAATCGCTCGTGGCGATGTCTGAGCTGCTCGACCGTCGCATCCTCAACGACCTCCTCCCGGCCGATGGAGAGCATGCCGTAGGTGGAGTCCTTGAAGAACTTCTCGCGGTAGAACTTGCTGAGCTGGCTGCTCCAGTCCTCGTCCTGTCTGCGGATGCCCGCCAGCAGCGCGGGTCGGATGATCTCCAGTTCCTCCGGATCGAACGTAGGCTCGGTGATGGCCTCGGCGAAGATATCGAAGGCCCGGAAGAAACTGTCCGACAGGACCGACGCGTTCCAGTAGAAGCTGTTGTTCCCGCATCTGCCGCTTATTCCGCCGCCGGCGTTAGCGAAGAAGGAGTCGATCTGCTTGGAGGTATAGTGTGTCGATCCGCGGGTCGACAGCGCCGCCATCAGCGTGCCCAGACCGTTGGTCTCCGGCGTTTCCGTGAGCACGCCGCCTTTGACGACGTAGGTCATGGCCACGAGGTCTGCGGCGTCGCTGGGCTGCAGGATCACCCGCACGCCGTTGGACAGCGTCAGGGCCCGGGCCTCCTCGGCCTCGGCGGCTTCTTCCGCGGCGACCGCCACGTCCTTCAGCTCTCCGG
>CAZADC010000621.1:0-1746 GCA_964483755.1 uncultured Planctomycetaceae bacterium
GCTCATCATTTCGTCCAGCGTCTCGCCGCCGATGCCGAAATGCGCCTTGATGAGCTTGTCGATTTCCTCCTCCGGCGCGAGCACGGGCTTGACCTCCAGCCCGGTCAGCAGGCGCAGCTCGTCGAAGGCGTACAGGTCGAACGGGTCGCTCGTGGCGACGGTCAGCTCGCCGTCGTCGCGCGCCAGCGGCAGGAGGTGCTTGCGGTAGACCAGCTTGGCCGGAAGGGACTGCAGCGTCTCGACGTCGATCTCCGTCTCGGCGAGGTCGACCAGCGGAATGGACAGCCGCTCGGACATGACCTCCAGCAGGCGCTCCTCCCCGAGGTGCCCGAGACGGACCAGCGCACGGTCCACGCGGACGCCCTCGGACTGGTGGAGGCGCATGGCCTCGGCGAGCTGATCCGGGGTGACCAGCCCGCGCTCGAGCAGGACTTCCACGATGCTCATCCGACGTCTCCCTCGGCGGACAGCGCGTGCGAACGCCGTCCGCATCCTGTCACATAGAGTGAAACCTCCCGCGGCCCGCACGGTTCCGGGAATCCTCCGCGCGCCGGTCCGTCGCCCGCCCGCCGGGGGGGCCGCCCGCTCACCACGCCTCGGTGGGCACTTCCGAGTGAGGATCGTTGGGCGGGGCCCCGTGCGGGTGCCTGTCGTAGGCGACGTCCATGTACTTGTCCAGCTCGACGTAGGTCGCCAGCAGCGTCTCACCGCGCTTGGCGAGGGTCTTGAGCTCGTCGGTCGTCTCGTCGAGCAGGTCGTGCCGCCGCGAGTAGATCGCGATCGACTTGCCCCACTGGTAGTTCATCAGGTACAGCGACTTCACGTTGCCGTGAATGTCGTACGCGATCGCGCGCTTCTCCTTCGGCGTGACCAGGCGGTTCGGCGGCCAGAGCTTTCGCTTGCGGAGCAGCTCGGCCTTTTCCATCTGGTCCTTGCAGGCCGGGGTCATCACCGTCTCGTAGCGCTTGACCGTCCCGCCGATGACGACGACCGCCTTCCCGTCGGCCATGGGACGGAAGTGCGGACGGACCATATTCACCAGGTCCAGCATGTCCTCGAAGTGGTCCATCAGCTTCTCGGGATGCCCGAACTCCTCCAGCGCAGCGAGCATCCCGTCAACGGTCTCCATGAGGTACCTGGCGTAGTCCTTCTTGGCCGCCTCCCACGCCCCGTCGTCCGAGACGGGCTTGCGCTCCGCCGGCCCCGTGCTCGGCGAATCCGCCACGCGCGGGCTGCGGTAGTACCCGTTCACCACGCACTCGTAGACGCGGACCAGGAAGATCAGCCCGGGCATCTCCTCGCGCCGGCGGAACGCGGGCTCGTCCTTCGTGTAGCCCACCAGCGAGCGCAGCGACCGCTCGGCAGCCGTGTACATCCCCAGGCGCCGCTGCGACACGGACTGGGCGTGCAGCACCGTCCTGCGGAAGGCGAAGGTGCTGTGCTCGAGCTCCTGGGCGCGGGTCAGCTCCAGCACGTCGTCCGGCTCGGCCGTCTTCTCCAGCTCGTTGAGACGCCCGACCATGTGTCGCTCGAGAACCGTGTAGCCGGTCGGCTCGGTCGATGGTGCAGGTCCGCTTGTCGGGGATTCTGCGCCCGGAGCCGGCATCGCGATCGCCGCGACCAGCCCGCAGGCGGTGAGAAGGGCTTTCATGGCTGCGTCTGTCCTACCTGTCGATCCGTGTTCCCTGCCGCACCGTTCAGCACGTACGGCACCTGGAAGTACTGCATCAGGCCGACGAAGGAGAG
>CAZADC010000622.1:0-1735 GCA_964483755.1 uncultured Planctomycetaceae bacterium
GGGGTGGAACTGGACGCCGTAGAAGCGCCCGCTCTTATGTCGCACGGCCGCCGCGGGGCACGTCCGCGTCGAGGCCAGCGGAACGAAGTCGTCGCCCAGCGCCTGCACCTGGTCGCCGTGGCTCATCCAGACGGACGTCTCGGCCGGCACGTTCTTCAGCAGCACGTCCGGCTCGCGGACGGTGAGCGCGGCCCGGCCGTACTCGCGGGCGGGGGCGCTGTGGATCTCCGCCCCGAGGATCTGGCAGGCGATCTGCATGCCGTAGCAGATGCCCAGCACGGGCAGGCCCATGTGCAGCACCTCATCGCGGCAGCGGGGGGCGCCCGGCTCGTAGACGCTCGCCGGGCCGCCGGTCAGGATGAGCCCCTTGGGGTTCTGGGCGCGGATATCCTCTGCCGAGACGTCCGGGCTCGCCAGCACGCTGTACACGCCGTTCTCGCGGACGCGGCGGGCGATGAGCTGGGCGTACTGGCTGCCGAAGTCGAGGATGACGATGGTTTCGGACTGTCCTGCCGGCGTCGCCATGGCGGCTCTCCCGTCTCGGAGGCGGAAGCGGAAAGCGGCATCTTACGCGCCCGCCCCGCGGAAAACAACGCGGCGCGCCGTGCTCCGGTCGGCGGGGTTTCGACGACCCGACCGATCGCGTAGAATGCCGCACGAAGGGAACCGCTCATGGGATGGTTCATCACGGGACTGCTGATCGGAATCGCCGTCGGGGTCGCCGCGTCCGTCGCCGTCATGCTCGTGCGATCCCGCGCCGCCGACCGCCAGGTCCGCGACGCCTATGCCGCGGCCGAGCAGCAGATGCGCGACGCCTTCGCCGCCCTCGCCGGCGAAGCGCTGGACGCCAACGCCAAACGCCTCGCCGAGCAGACCGGCGGCGTGCTGGACGGCAAGAAGCAGCTCATCGACCAGTCCGTCAAGGCCGTCAACGAACGGCTCGAGCAGGTGCGGCATCTCCTCCAGAAGGTCGAGTCGCAGCGTCAGCAGGATTTCGGACGCCTGAGCAGCTCGGTCGGCTCACTGACCGCAACGGCCGGGGAATTGCACCGGATGCTCGCCAGCACGCAGCGGCGCGGGGCGTGGGGCGAGCGGATGGCCGAGGACGTGCTGCGCCTCGCCGGGCTGCAGGAGGGGGTCAACTACGTCAAGCAGGCGTCCGACCAGGCCGACCAGGGTCGACCCGACTTCACCTTCTTCCTGCCCAACGACCTGCGGGCCAACATGGACGTGAAGTTCCCGCTCGAGCGCTACAAGGCGTACGTCGACGCCGAGGGCGACGAGGCTCGCGAGCGCCAGCTCCGCCAGCTCGTCGGGGCGGTCCGCAAGCACGTCCGCGACGTGGCCGGGCGGGGATACGTCGACGCGAAGGTGCCGACCGTCCCGTACGTCATCGTGTTCATCCCGAGCGAGCAGATCTACTCGCTCGTCCTCGAGGCCGAGCCGGACCTGGTCGACGAGGCGGTGCGCCGCAAGGTGGTGCTCGCCAGCCCGCTGACGCTGTACGCGATGCTGGCGGTGGTCCGCCAGGCGGCCGAGAACGTCAACGTCATGCGGACCGCCGACGAGGTGCTCTCACTGCTGGGCGACTTCTACAAGCAGTGGCGGCGGTACAACGAGGAGATCGACCGCCTCGGCAGCCAGCTCGAGACCGTCGGGCGGACCTACGAGAACCTCCGCACGACGCGAAGCAACATGCTCCAGCGACCGCTGGACAGGATCGAAGACCTGCGCC
>CAZADC010000623.1:0-1006 GCA_964483755.1 uncultured Planctomycetaceae bacterium
TGAACGACCGGCTGCGGCAGGACCTCGGCTTCTCGGAGGAGGAATGGAAGGCCGTCCAGCCCCTTTACGAAAAGGTCGTCACGCTGCAGCGTCAGTCGCGCGGCGGATTCGGCGGGATGATGACGAGCTTCCGCCGGCGCGGGGACAGGCGGCGCGATGAAGGCGAAGAAGGGGACCGCCCCGAGCGTCCGACCGACCAGAGCGAGCTCGGCAAGGCCCGGACCCGGCTCGCCGAGGTGGTCGAGAATGACGCGGCGACGTCCGAGCAGATTCAGTCGGCCGTCAAGGACTATCGCGCTGCCCGCGACAAGCTCGCCGAACAGCTGGAGCAGGCCCGCAAGGAGCTCCGCAACGTACTGAACGCCCGCCAGGAGGCCAAGCTGGTGCTCCGCGGCGTTCTGCAGTAGGGCCGGGAAGCGAGGCGCCCCCATGAACGCGGTGATCGGGCGAATGGTGACGGACGGGATGCTGGACGCCCAGCGCGCCGCCCGCGTTCAGGAGCGCCTCGACGGCGGGGAGAGGCTCGACGAGGCGGTGCGGTCCGAGTCGGACGCGTCGGAGGAGGCCTTGCTGGACTATCTTGCGGAGCTGCTGGGCATGGAGCGCGTCGACCTGCACCGCGAACCGCCGTCGGCGGATGTGCTGGGCAGGCTCCCGGCGAGGCTTCTTCTGGCGTATCAGCTCCTGCCGCTGCGGCGGGACAACGGGTCCCTGGTCGTGGCGACCAGCCGCCCGTTGGAGATGGCCGGCGTGGACGAGCTTCGCGCCGTGGCGGGCTGTCGCGTCGAGTGCGTTCTGGCGCCGCAGGAAGAGATCGCGCGGTGTCTCAACGGCATGCTCGGCGTGGGCGCGGACACCATGGAGGTGCTGGTCAGCGAGACGGTCGCCGAGGCGGCGGACGTCGACGTCGACGACGTGGAACTCGATGCGGCCGCCCAGGACGCCTCGATCATCACCTTCGTCAATCAGCTCCTCCTGCAGGGCATCGAGCGCCGGGCGACGGACA
>CAZADC010000623.1:1016-1729 GCA_964483755.1 uncultured Planctomycetaceae bacterium
GACATTCACATCGAGCCGTTCGAGGACAGTCTGCGCGTTCGGTTCCGCGTCGACGGCGTGCTGCAGGAAGCGACCGTTCCCCGCGACGTGCACCAGTTCCACGCGGCGATCGTCTCCCGCCTGAAGATCCTCGCGCATCTCGACATCGCCGAGAAACGCGTGCCGCAGGACGGGCGCGTCAAGCTGCGCATCGGCTCGCGGGAGGTGGACGTCCGCGTCTCGGTCATCCCCATGCTGCACGGGCAGGCGGTGGTGCTTCGGCTGCTGGACCGCAGCTCGCCCCTGCTGGGGCTCGAGCACCTCGGCATGTCGAGCGACGACCGCCGCTCGCTGGAAGGCGTGCTGGATCTGCCTCACGGCATCGTGCTGGTGACCGGTCCCACCGGCAGCGGCAAGACCACCACCCTCTACGCCTGCCTGAGTCAGATCAGCGAGATCGAGCGGAAGATCATCACTATCGAGGATCCCATCGAGTACCACCTGCACGGGATCAACCAGATTCAGGTTTCGACCAAAGCCGGGCTGACCTTCTCGCGGGGCCTTCGGTCCATTCTGCGCCACGACCCGGACGTGGTGCTCGTGGGCGAGATCCGCGACCCCGAGACCGCCGAGATCGCGGTCCAGGCGTCGCTGACCGGTCACCTGGTCTTCTCGACGCTGCATACGAACGACGCCCCCGGCGCCGTCACCCGCCTGGTGGACATGGGCGTGGA
>CAZADC010000624.1:0-1721 GCA_964483755.1 uncultured Planctomycetaceae bacterium
GCGCAGTCTCCAGGGGTTGTACTACTACTACCACGTCTTCGCCAGGGCGCTGCGGGCCTGGGGCGAGCCGACCATCGCCGACGCCGAGGGTGTCCGCCACAACTGGCGGCAGGAGCTGATCGACGCGCTCGCCAGACGGGTCAACGAGGACGGCTCGTGGGTCAACGAGGCCGACCGGTGGAACGAGGGCTCGCCCGTGCTGGTGACCGGCTACGCCGTCCTCGCGCTGCAGGAGGCGATGAAGGGCGTCGGCGAGTAACGCCTGCCGGCTGCGGGAACATCGCGCCTTCCATCCGGCCCGGCGTCCCCCCAGCGGCTGGTCTCATCTTCCGACTCCCCGGCTGCAACGGCTAGCGCTCCGAGCTCTGGTTCTCCTTCTCCCGCTCCTTCGCTTCCTTCTCTTCCATCTCCTTCTCGACGATGTCGCTGGTGCGTTTGAAGTCCTCGGTGCGGGCGGCCTCCTCTTCCAGCGCCTTGTCGGCGGGGTCGAGGTAGAGGTGCACGTTGTCGAAGTAGTACGTCGCCGGCGGCCAGTAGGGGTACACCTGGATCTGCAGCCACTTGACGTCCTCGGGCAGCCCGCCGCGGGGCGGGAAGGGCTCGGCGAGGTGCATCCAGCCCTTCTCGATGCTCCGGGCGTTCTCCCGCTGGACGTTGAGGTACCACCTGTACGTCTCCCGCCGGTATCGCTCGGGGTGCCGCTTCGCGTCGAGGCGGATGAGCTCCTTCTGCCGCTCCTTCGGCAGGCGGGCGAACTCGGCCGGGGTGAGCTTCATCTGCACCAGCGACACCTCGGGCAGCCCGTCGGCGCGGTCGGTCCAGTCGAGGTAGCCCTTGACGAAGATTTTCGGTGCGGGCAGCAGCGCGTCGGCCGTCAGCCAGTAGCGGCGGTTGGGCTTGGTGACGTCGATGTACTCGCTGTTGTAGTGAACGCCCTCGAGCCCGGCGACCGAGCCGAAGCTCGTGTCCCGCGGCAGCTTGGGCGGGTTGTCCGGGCTCGCCAGCCCCAGGCGCAGCTTGCGGTGGTACTCCACCCACGGCCCGTTCGGCAGGTCGGTGCGGATCTTGAGGACCGTCCCGCGCCCCGGCGGGCCCTTCACGAGGAAGCTCGCGCAGTTGTCCGGGTGGTCCCAGCCCGTGTGGCCGCGCTCGAACCCGCCGTTGCGGTTGAGCGGCTCGCCGAGGTTCTCCGGCACGGGCGTGTCGCCGTACTCGGGCGGGGTCCATTCCGGCTCGCCGCGAATCTCCTCGACGACCGTCCGGGCGATCACGCCGCGGGCCCGCTCCGTGTCGTCGGAGATGGTCTTGCTCCACTCGACGGGCTTGTTCGGGTCGGTCAGATCGATGCAGCGGACCTCGGCCGTCGCGCCCGACCCGCTTGGGCTGACCGTCCCGTAGACGCCCAGGTTCGCGCCGATCCGCTCGGTCATCAGCTCGCGGACCTTGTCGGGATCGGCCGACGCCGGGACCGGGCGGGAGTGGTCGCGCGTCGTGATCGAGTCGATCACGGAGTACTCCTCGTGCCGCCGCAGGCGCAGACGCAGGCTCTCGGCCAGCGCCTTGCCCAGGTCGCGCGAGCCGCCGTCGGTGGCGAAATCGAAGACCACGACCCACGCGACGGGCTTGGTCTTCTTGTCGTCCGCGCCGGCGGCGGGGGCGGGCGGGGCGCTCATCGCCGTCACGGCCGTCAGCAGCGCCGCCAGGATTGTCACGCGTCGCTT
>CAZADC010000625.1:0-1719 GCA_964483755.1 uncultured Planctomycetaceae bacterium
GGTGACCTCGTCGTAGACCAGCTCGGCCACGCCGGCCGACTGGTCGGCGCCGACGGCGGGGCTGGCGGTGGCGTTCTGGACCAGGATGTTCAGGTCCGAGACGCCGTCGCTGCCCGGCTGGGTGATCGGGTTCTCGCCGTAGTCCACGTCGCCGTCGCCGTCGAAGTCGCCGTCCAGCCAGTCCTTGCCGCTGGAAGCCACGTTCCCTATCAGGATGTTCAGGTCGGAGACGCCGTCGCCGTCGGGCTGGGTGAGGGGGTTCTCACCGTAGTCGACGTCGCCGTCGACGTCGGCGTCACCGCCGGAGTAGCCCAGCAGGTCCATCGCGAGCATCCGCATGTCCTCGCTGTCGACCGTGCCGCTGCCGTCAACATCCGGATTCGGGGCGGTCGCGCCGTCGAGATGGTCGTTGAGGGCGTAGAGGTCGGCGTCGTCGATCGTGCTGTCCGCGTTGACGTCTCCTGGCATCCACAAGCTCTTCGCGACGGGTCCGGAGTCCTGCGAGAAGTCGAGGACGTTGACGTCGTAGGGAGAATTGTTGGACATCTCGACATCGAACGTGACGTCGAAGAAGCTCTCCACCCATGCTTCCGGATCGAGGTCGAATGACAATTCGACCCCTTCGCCGGGCTCGTTGCCGATGATCCCGTCTCCGGAATCGACGTAAAGCTCCTCGAAGTCGAGCAGGTCAATCTGTGTCCCCAGCCCGTTATCCAAGCCGAGCGACCAGTCGCCCGGCTGGAAGAACGGCACGTAGCCGAACGGATCGCCCACCGGGTGCGTAACGCCTGCGGGAAGCTCGACGCGAAGTGAGAAGCCCGGCTCCACAATCCCTTCCGTCCCGGCGAAATCGCTGCTCTGGAACGACTGGACCTGTTGGAGGTCGTGGGGTGTCTGGGCCTGGACGGTGGTGTTCACGGCCTGCTTGTTGTGCAGATCGCCGTGGTCCGTGACGAAGAGGATGAACTGCTCGTCTTCGGGGAAGAGACTGTCGGCGATCTGCGAACCCGCGCCGGCGATGGCGCCGGCCAGCCCACCGGCGGTTCCGGGGAAGTTCCACACGCCGGTGCCGTCTCCGCCGACCGTGGTCACCATCGTATTGGGTTCGCCGGCGAAGTTGTTGGCGATTGTCGTCGCCTGATCGTTGTCGCGCCCGGGGGAGGCGTCCGGACGCCCGGCGTACACGACGATGTGTCGGCTCCTGACCGGGCCGAACAACGGATCCACGGGCTCGAGCGAGAACCCGTCCGGCGACAGGCCGCCCCCGGTCATGGGCGTTTCGCCGGAGGCCTTGCCCGCCGTGCCGGCATCGTGGACGGTCTGTGCCGTGCCGCCGCCGGGGCGAAGCTGTCCGGCGGCATCGTCGTCGTATCCGCCGTAAGACGCTCTTTCGCCCGGAGACGTTGCCGACGTGACGGTGGTGTTCGAGCCCGTGAAGTTGTCCACGCAGTCCCCGCCGTAGCACTGGGTGAACGTGATCATCCGGTTCGCCACTCCTGGGATGTAGGCGTTGATCATCCCCGCCAGGTCGGTATCGGTGATGCTGGCCCCGGCGCTTGTGCACAGGGTCGCTTCCTTCTCGGCAGCGGCGGTCGGCAGGGAAAAGGCCGCTACGGCCAGCGCGCACGCGAGTGCAGCATTGATTCTTCCTCTAGACATGGCATCCAACGCCGTAAGCCAATCCGTTGAGGGTGTGGCCGTAAGTTATTCTTTGTGCTC
>CAZADC010000626.1:0-1716 GCA_964483755.1 uncultured Planctomycetaceae bacterium
CGGCAACCCGAACGTGACGCTTCCATTCCGGTATTGCCCCGGAGAGAATGTCGCGGTGCCACCCGGCCGTGCGGGGCAGGGGCCTACGACCGCACCGTGCGACTGCGGGTGCGGAGCCGTGCGCCGTCCGGTTGTCCATGGACCGGCGAGAAGAAAGGTTGCGTCATATGCGAAACGACGTCCTCATCCGTGGTGAAACGCCGGATGACGTGGGTGACATCGCCGACGTCACCGTCGCCGCGTTCCGGACGCTGGAGATCAGCAACCAGACGGAGCACTTCATCATCGATGCGCTCCGCGCAGCCGGCGCCCTGACCGTCTCGCTGGTCGCGGAGGTGGACGGGCGCGTCGTGGGGCACGTGGCGTTCTCCCCCGTGACGATCTCCGACGGGACCGCGGACTGGTACGGGCTGGGTCCGGTGTCGGTGCTGCCGGAGTACCAGCGGCAGGGAATCGGCGGGGCGCTGATCCGGGAAGGGCTGTTGCGCCTGCAGGCCCTGAACGCCCGCGGCTGCTGCCTTGTGGGCGACCCGGGGTACTATGAACGCTTCGGCTTCGAGCGGATTCCGGGATTCGGTCATGCAGGCGTGCCGGAGGATGTTTTCGTTGCGATGTGTTTCGACGGGCGCGTGCCGCAGGGAGTTGTGGAGTTCCACGAGGCGTTCAAGGCGGACGGCCGGGACGACCGGTCCCTGACTCTGCCGGGGGGCCCTGAAATCAGCACCTGAGCAGGGCGATGGCGCCCCCCAATGACGCGCCCCGCGGGATTCTCTGCTATGATGGGGTCGCGGATTCCGGACGGGCAGCGCGGCGCCCGTCGGTTCATGGGAGACACCCGTCATGGCGCAGATCGACCAGCAGCTCAGCACCGGCCTGCCCGGGCTGGACCACGTGCTCAAGGGGCTCATCCCCGGCGACAATATCGTCTGGCAGGTGGACTCCATCGCCGACTACCGTCTCGTCGTCGAGCCGTACTGTCGCGGGGCCGTGGCGCGGGGCGAACGGCTGATCTACTTCCGTTTCGCCCGACACGAGCCGGTCGTCGGCGACGACGTCGACGCCGAAGTCCACCGCCTCCACCCGGAGGAGAGCTTCGAGCAGTTCATCGCCGAAGTGCACCGCGTCATCGAGCACGTCGGGCGCGGGGGCTTCTACGTGTTCGACTGCCTGAGCGACCTGGCCGTCGACTGGTACAGCGACCAGATGCTCGGCAACTTCTTCATGCTCACCTGCCCCTATCTGCTCGACGTGCAGGCGATCGCCTACTTCGCGCTGCTGCGCAACCACCACTCGCAGTACGCCACCACGCCCATCGCCGACACGACGCAGATTCTCCTCGACGTCTACCGCCACCAGGACCGCTTCTACGTCCAGCCGCTCAAGGTCCAGCAGCGCTACTCGCCGACGATGTACCTCCTGCATGAATGGCCGGATCTGGAGCTGGCCGGCGAGTTCGTGCCCGTCACCCGCAGCGCCGAGATCACGGAGATTCTCACCTCCGCGCCGTGGGCGAGGACGATCTCCACGCGCGACCGGTTCGGGGTGTGGCGGCGGACGCTCCTCGAGGCCGAGGAGATGGTCGGCGAGCTGCGCGAGGGGCAGTACCAGCCCGAGCAGGCGGACGAGCTGTTCCGCCGCCTGCTGCGGATGATGATCTCGCGCGAGGAGCGGGTCGGGCGCCTGGCCGAGCGGTACATGTCGCTGGCGGACATCGTG
>CAZADC010000627.1:0-1714 GCA_964483755.1 uncultured Planctomycetaceae bacterium
CCCGGCCGCCGTCCGCGAGGAACTGACCGGCGACGTCCAGGGCGTACGGCTGGAACCGCCGGAGTAGCGCCTCGCGCGACGCGGACGTTCACCCGGCCGGCACGACGAGCACGGGGCAGTTCGCCTTTCGGACGACGCGGTCGGCCACGGCGCCGAACACGAGCTCCTGCAGCGCCGAGTGCCCCCGCCGGCCGAGGACGATCAGGTGCACGTCGTTGGCGGCCGCAAACTGGAGAATCTCCGCGGACGCCTTGCCGACGCGGACCTCCACGCGGAACGGCACGCCTTCCGGCACGCGCGGGCGGTATGTCTCGTCGATCTTGGCGTCCACGTCGCGTCGGGCCTTCTCGTCCACGTCCGTCAGCTCGTAGATGTAGGTCTTCCAGAACTGCGCCTCCGGCTCGGGGATCACGTGCAGGAGGATCAGCTCGCAGCCGGGACGGCGGCGGGCGGCGTCGACCGCCCAGGCGAACGCCCGGTCGGCCGTCTCGGAGAAGTCGGTGCAGAAGAGGATTCGCTGCGTGCCATCGGGTGTCAATTCGCTGCGTGCCATGCGGTTCGCTCCGATGTGTGCGCGCGCCGGGCCGACCCCGCGGCGTCCTATCGCACCAGTCGGGGAAGGAAGAGCGTCAGGTCGGGAAACGCCGTCAGGATGATCGCCGCCAGGACCAGCGCGCCGAGGAACGGCAGCGCGCCGCGGAAGATCGTGTGCAGCGGCACGTCGCGCTCCGTGCCGCTGACGACGTACACGTTCACGCCGACCGGCGGGCTGATCACGCCCATCTGCGTGACGACGACGATGATCACGCCGAACCAGATCGGGTCGTACCCCAGCGCCGTCACGACGGGATAGAAGATCGGCACCGTCAGCAGCAGCAGCGCCAGGGCGTCCACGAAGCACCCGCTGATCAGGTAGAACAGGATGACCAGGCCCATGACGCCCCAGCCCGGAAGCGGCAGGCCGGCCAGGGACTCCGCCAGCTCCCGCGGGATGCCCGTCACGGCGAGGAATCGCCCGAAGATCACGGCGCCCGCCACGATCGTCAGCACCATGCAGCTCGTGCGAACCGTCTCCAGCAGCGACCGCCGGAGCATCGTCCAGCTCAGGCGCCGACGGGCGAGGGCGATCAGCAGACTGCCCATCGCGCCCACGCCGGCCGCCTCGGTCGGCGTGAACAGCCCGCCGAACAGCCCGCCCATCACCAGCGCGAACAGCACCAGCGTCTCGGACACGCCCAGCAGCGCCAGCAGCTTGCGACCCCACGCGAACGGCGGCGAGACCGGGCCCATCCGCGGCTTCAGGCGGCATTTGACGTAGATCGTCAGGCAGAACAGCAGTGCGATCAGCACGCCCGGCGCGATGCCGGCCACGAAAAGCTTGCCGACCGACTGCTCGGTCAGCACGCCGTAGCAGATGAACACCACGCTGGGCGGGATGAGCATGCCCAGCGAGCCCCCCGCCGCCACGGAACCGGTCGCGAGCTCCATGTCGTATCCGTAGCGCTTCATCTCGGGCAGGGCGACCGACGCCATCGTCGCCGCCGTCGCCGGCCCGGACCCGCAGATCGCGCCGAAGCCCGTGCACGCGCCGACCGTCGCCATCGCCATGCCCCCGGGCAGCGGACCCAGCCAGTGATAGGCCGCGTCGAACAGGCGCCGGCTGATGCCGGAGTGGAACGCGATCTGCCCCATGAAGACGAACAGCGGGATGACC
>CAZADC010000628.1:0-1702 GCA_964483755.1 uncultured Planctomycetaceae bacterium
CGCCGCTGGCGACCTCCTCGGCCTCGACGATCCCCTCGTCGCCGCGGATGAACACCCGCCGCCCCTTGGACTGGTACAGCTCGATCTCCGGCTCGGTCAGGCGGTAGCGCTCCTCGCCGATCTTGTCCCACGTCCGCGCCTTGTAGACGCCCTCGAGCCGCCGTCCGGTCGGGTCGCGCACCTCGGTGTAGAGTTCGCGCCCCTCCGCCTGCCCGGACAATTCGGGCGCGGTCGCAGGCACCCGGGGACGGGTGCGGGTGATCTCCCGGCCGCCGACGATCCAGTAGTGATAGACGGCGAACGCGCCGACCAGCAGCGCCAGCGTTCCGACGAGCAGTGCGATGCGGCGGATCATGTCGCCTCCCCCCCGGGCATATAGCGCTCGAGGACCCGCTCCCACAGCCCGGCCCGCCGGAGCATCAGCTCGATGACCTCGCGGACGCATCCGCATCCGCCGGCCAGTTCCGTGACGTGGTCGGCCGCCGCCTTGAGCTCGTCCACGGCGTCGGCGACGGCGACGCCGAACCCGCACTCGCGGACCATCGGCAGGTCGGTCAGGTCGTCGCCGACGACGGCGACCCGCTCCAGTGTGAACCCGAGCGTTTCCGCAACCTCCCGGAGCACGGGCAGCTTGTTCTTGATGTTCAGGCGGACCGTCTCGACGCCCAGCTCCTCGGCCCGTCGCGTGACGGCCGGGGCGCCGCGCCCGCTGATGATCGCCAGCTGCCGCCCGACGCGCTTCCAGTACTTCATGCCGGACCCGTCGCGGACGTGGTAGCTCTTGAGCTCCTCGCCGGAGGCGGTCAGCGTGATCCGCCCGTCGGTCAGGACGCCATCGACGTCCAGGACGAGCAGCCCGATGCGTTCGAAGTCGATGTCATTCAGCCGGCTCATCGGTCACCGTCTTGATTCCCAGCAGGTCCTGCACGTCGATCAGCCCGACGGGCTGATGATCGTCATTCACTACGGGCAGCTCGTCGATGCGGTGGCGGTTGAGGATCGCCAGCGCTTCGCTGGCCAGCTCGCCGGCGTGAATGTGCTTGGGGTCGCGGGTCATCAGCTCACGCACGGGGCGCGAGAGCGCCTCGTCGCCGCGGGCGACGATCGCCCGGCGCAGGTCCGCGTCGGTCAGGATGCCGCTCAGGCGCCCCTCGCCGTCGGTCAGGAGCATCGCGCCGCTGCGCCGCTCGACCCGCTCGCACTCGCCCAGCGCCTCGCGGACGCTCAGCGCGTCGGATGTGACGGCCAGGCGCTCGCCCCGGCGGAACGCCATCGCCTCCTCGACCTTCAGGAGCTTGCGCCCCAGCGAGCCGCCCGGGTGGTAGGCCGCGAAGTCCTCCGGCGTGAACCGCCGCATCTGCATGACCGTCAGCGCCAGTGCGTCGCCCAGCGCGAGCATGCAGCTCGTGGAGACCGTCGGCGCGAGCCCGTGCGGACAGGCCTCCTGGACCTGCCCGTAGCAGATCGTGATGTCGGCGTGCCGGGCAAGCGTCGACTCGCCGTCGCCCGTGACCGCCACCAGCGACGCCCCGCGGGCCTTCAGGTGGTCCAGCAGACGTACGATCTCCTCGCTCTGCCCGCTGTGGGACAGCGCGACGATCACGTCCTCGCGCCGGACGCGCCCGAGGTCGCCGTGCAGCGCCTCGACCGGGTGCAGGAAGATGCTCTGCGTGCCGGTCGACGCCAGCGTCGCGGAGATTTT
>CAZADC010000629.1:0-1667 GCA_964483755.1 uncultured Planctomycetaceae bacterium
GTTCGTCATTCGCCCCCTGCTGCTGCCCACGTTCGTGATGCTCACCGGACGCACCGGCCGACGGGCGGCGCTGCGACGTCGCGGCTGACTCTCACCACCCGAATGCGCATCATGCTCCTCGGGCGCCCATGACAACCGACAGGGACAAGTTCGTCGTCGGCACCAGCGGATGGTCGTTCGACGACTGGGTCGGGTCCTTCTACCCGCCCGGCACGGACAAGCGGCGCATGCTCGACCACTACGTCCGCCGGTTCGAGACCGTCGAGGTCAACTACACGTACTACCACCTGCCGACCGTCCGCACGATGGAGTCGCTCGCCGCCCGCAGCCCGGAGGGCTTCGACTTCTGGGTCAAGGCCAACCAGGAGACGACGCACAAGGCCAACCGCGAGGTTGCGGCGCCGTTCATGGACGCCTTGGACCCGCTCCGCGACGCCGGCAAGCTCGCCGGCGTCCTGCTCCAGTTCCCCCAGTCGTTTCACAGGACGGCCGGGAACCGGAAGTACCTGGCGGCCGCGCTGGGCGACTTGGCGGGCGTGCCGCTCGCGGTCGAGTTCCGCCACGCCTCCTGGCGGCATCCGTCCGTCCTCGAAGGCCTGCAGGCCCGAGACGCGACGCTCGTCGTCCCCGACGCACCGGACATCCGCAGTCTGTTCCACCATCCGCCCGCCGTCACCAGCCGCACCGGCTACCTCCGCCTCCATTCGCGCAACGCCGACAAGTGGTACGGCGGCGGGTCGGAACGCTACGACTACGACTACTCGCGCGAAGAGCTGACCGAGCTGCTGGGCCGCTGGCAGCCGCTCGAAGACCAGGTCGACCGGGTCTACACGTTCTTCAACAACTGTCACCGGGGGCAGGCGGCCGCCAACGCCGAGGAATTCCGCCGCATCCTCGGACAGATGGACTGACCTGAACGTGGGTTTTCCCGTTGTGCTTCGGGGGTCGGGTCCATAGCATTCGCGCCCGTTCGAACGGTTTCCAGCGGCACAACACTCGTCGGAGAAGGAAGATGGGCAAGGTGCGGATCGGATTCGTCGGCGTCGGGGCCATGGGGCAGATGGCCCATCTGCGTAACTACGTCACGGTCGAGGACTGCGAGGTTGTCGCGCTCGCCGAGCTGCGGACGGAGACGGCGAAGCTCGTCGCCGAACGGTACGGGGTGCCGAAGGTCTACGGCGATCACGCGGAGATGCTCGCGGCCGAGCAACTCGACGGCGTGGTGTGCAGCCAGCCGTTCAGCCGGCACGCCATTCTCCTGCCCGAGGTGTACCCGCACGTGTCGAACGTGTTCACGGAGAAGCCGCTGGCGGTCTCGGTGGCCGCGGGCGAACGCCTGGCGGCCGGGGCGGAGAAGGCGGACTGCACGCACATGGTCGGCTACCACAAGCGGTCCGACCCGGCGACGATGTACGCCAAGGATCTCATCGACCGCTGGCGGGAAAGCGGCGAGATGGGCACGCTCAACTACGTCCGGATTCTCATGCCCGCGGGCGACTGGGTCGCCGGCGGGTTCACCGGAATGCTCAACGCCGGCGACGAGCCGCCGTCGCTAGACCACGAGCCGCCCGCCGACGACATGGACGACGCGACGCGCCAGGGGTACGTCGCGTTCGTCAACTACTACATCCACCAGGTGAACCTGCTGCGGCACCTGCTCGGCGAGC
>CAZADC010000630.1:0-1665 GCA_964483755.1 uncultured Planctomycetaceae bacterium
TTGTTCTGCTGCTCCAGCTCGCCGATCTTCTGCGCCTGGGCGTTGAGCCGGGCGATCAGCTCGCGCACCTCGGGCTGGTCGTCGAGCTTCTTGCGGGCCTCGTCAAGCTTCGCCGCCTGCGGGCTGTCGGCGATCGCCTTTCCGAGCTTCTCGGCGAGCTGAAGGATTTCCTGCACGTCGGCCATGTCGTCTGCCGCCTTTCCGTGTTCGCGTTGCGGGGCTCCTGCCGCGCCGGGGCAAATCGCTGTCCACTCGCCCACGGCGCGTGTATCATGACATGCTATGCCTGAACGATATGCAGACGCCATCATCAAATACCTGACCAGCCGGGACTACCAGCCGCTCAAGCCGCGCCGCCTCGCGCGGGCGATGGGCGTGAGCGAGGCGGACTACGGCACGTTCCGCGAGGCGGTCAAGCAGCTTCGCGACTCGGGGCGCGTGGTGCTGGGCGCCAAGAACTCCCTGACGCTTCCGGAGATCAGCAAGACGATCATCGGGGAGTTCCGCGCCAACCCGCGCGGGTTCGGATTCGTCATTCCCGAGCGCCCCAACAGTCACGGCGACCTGTTCATCCCGCCCGAGAACGTCGGCGACGCGCTGACCGGCGACCGGGTGCGCGCCAGCGTCCACCCGCGCGGGAAGCGCGACGGCGAGATGCGTTACGCCGGGCGGATCGTCAAGATTCTCGAGCGCGGGCGCAACCGCTTCGTCGGCACGCTCGACCGCGCCGAGGACACCTGGTTCGTTCTGCCCGACGGCAAGGAGATGACCAAGGCGATCGTCGTGCGGGACGTCGGCGACGCCGGCCCGAAGCTCGGCGACAAGGTGGTCGTCGAGATCGTCAAGTACGGCGGCGACGGCGAGCTGCCCACCGGCGTGATCGCCGAGCACCTCGGCGCGCAGGGCGAGCTGGAGGTCGAGACCCGCGCGGTGATCCGCGCCTACGGGTTCGAGGAGGAATTCCCCCCGGACGTCCTTGACGACGCGCGCCGGGCGGTGGATTCGTTCGACCCCGAGAAGCTTGAGGAGCGGACCGACCTCCGCAGCCAGCCCGTCATCACGATCGATCCGCCGGACGCCCGCGACTTCGACGACGCGATCAGCCTCGCCGACAACGGCGACGGGACCATGACGCTCGGCGTGCACATCGCCGACGTCTCCCACTTCGTCCGGCAGGGCGGCCCGCTCGACGTCGAGGCGCGCAGGCGATCCACCAGCGTCTACTTCCCGAAGAAGGTCCTGCCCATGCTCCCGGAGATCCTCTCCAACGGGGTGTGCAGCCTCCAGGAAGGCGAGACCCGGTTCGTCAAGAGCGTGTTCATCACGTACGACGCCGACGCCAACGTCACCCGCACGCGCGTCGACGAGGCCGCCGTCCGGTCCACCGCCCGCCTGACCTACGAGCAGGCCCAGGGAATCATCGACGGCAAGACCGGCGCGTACAGGTCGTCCGTGGTGGACCTGGTCAGACGGATGGAGGCGCTCGCCCGGCGGATCGCGGAACAGTCCGACGTCGATCTCGGCAGGATCGAAGGAACCGGCGCGCACGGCAAGATCGTGAAAGCGGATGTCGAGGCCGCGCTTGCGGGGGGCGGCGGCCCGGCGAAACGGACCGGTAGCGTCGATATCTCCGCATCCGGGCCGTTGCCTGCCGCTGTCGATGCC
>CAZADC010000631.1:0-1659 GCA_964483755.1 uncultured Planctomycetaceae bacterium
GGCGCGAGCCGGAATCGCGCGGCAGCGGCGTGGACGTGCTCGTCGCGACCCTCCTCTCCCAGAACACTTCGAGGGCGAACAGCCGGGCCGGGTATCGGCAGCTCCGCCGGCGGTTTGGCTCGTGGACGCAGGTCGCCGACGCCCCGGTCGGGCAGATCGCCGGGTGCATCCGCATCAGCGGGCTGAGCAACGTCAAGGCGCCCCGGATCCGCGACATCCTGCGCCGGCTCCGGGCCGACCGGGGGCGAATCAGCCTCGAGTTCCTGCGGAAGCGCCCGGTCGAGGAGGCGAAGGCATATCTGCTGGGCTTGCACGGCGTCGGGGCGAAGACAGCGTCCTGCGTGCTCCTGTTCGCGTTCAATGCACCGGTCTTCCCCGTCGACACACACGTCCGGCGGACCGCTGCACGCCTGGGACTGGTCGAAACAAAGGCGACGCCCGAACAGGTCGAGGAGGAGCTCACAGAACTCATTCCTCCCGAGGACCGCTACGCGATGCACGTCCTGCTGATCGAGCACGGCCGCCGGACCTGCCGCGCCCGCGGCCCGCGCTGCGCGTGGTGCGACCTGGCCGACGGATGCCCCGAAGGGCGCCGGCGCCTGTCCCGGCGGGCCGAATGATCCGCCCGGCGCGCCGTCCAAGTCGGGCATGCAGATCGCTTGTCGATTTGTACGCGGGATCGCGCCCGCTCCGTCGGGCGCCATCCGGTGCTTCCCTTGGGAAGCGTGTTCATTCCGAGCGCGCCACGCGACGGACCGACTGGCGCCTTCCACGCGCCCGGGCATGCCTGCGGAGCAGGAAGGTCAGCCAGCATGTTCCAACCATCATGCGATCATGCCGCTCTGGTGCGTGGCGAGCCACGCACCCTACCAGTGCCGGGCGGCTCCCTCACGGCCGTTCGGTCTCGCTCAGAGCTGATCGATCTTGGCGGCGAGGACGAAGTCGCTCTCGGTGAGCCCGTCGATCTTGTGGGTATGGATCTCGACGGTCGCCTGCCCGTAGGTCAGGCAGATGTCGGGGTGGTGCTGCTCCTGCTCGGCGATTTCGCCGACCTTGTTGACGAAATCGAGCGCCTGCCTGAAGTCGTCGAACTTGAACGTCCGCGACAGGTGATGCCCGTCGACCACCTGCCAGTCGTCATGAAGCTGCTTCTGCAACTCGTCCAGGTCGTCACCCTTGAGCGGCGGCGTTCCGCCCTGGCAGGGGACGCATTGCTTCGCGGCGAGATCGGTCTGTTCGGCCATGGGTCGCTCCTCGGTCGGGTCCTTTGCTGGTCCGGAACAGTATAGCGCCGCCGGCGCAGACGGCGGGCCCGCCCGCGTAAGCGGACGAGCCCGGTCGTTCTGCGTTTCGTTCCGCCGGGGGCGTTACTTCGTGTAGAAGTCCACCATCTCGCGGCAGGTGACGTGCTTGATCTTTCCGGCGTTGCCGGCCTGTCCGAAGGCGACCATGCGTGCCTTGCAGACCTCGACCATCGCGTCGCGGGCCGGGCCGAGGTACTTCCGCGGGTCGTACTGTCCGGGGTCCTCGCTGAAGACCTTCCGGATCGCGCCGGTGATGGCGAGGCGGTTGTCGGTGTCGACGTTGACCTTGCGTACGCCGTGCTTGATGCCCCGCTGAATCTCCTCGACCGGCACGCCGTAGGTCTGCTTCATCTGC
>CAZADC010000632.1:0-1656 GCA_964483755.1 uncultured Planctomycetaceae bacterium
GGCCGCCGGGGCAATCGAGGCGACCGAGGAGATGGACAAGAAGGTCCAGGACGTGCTGGCGAAGATCGGCGAGAACATGAGTTTCTCTCGCGGCGTGAAGCTCGTCGGGGACAAGGTCGGCGCGTACCTGCACCACAACGGCAAGGTGGGCGTGCTCGTGGCGGTCGAGGGCGAGATCGACGCGGACCTGCTCCAGGACGTCTGCATGCACGTGGCGTTCTCCGACCCGATGGGCGTGACGCCGGATGACATCCCCGAGGAGATGATCGCCCGGGAGAAGGAGTTCGCCAAGCAGGAGGCGATCGACTCGGGAAAACCGGAGGAAATCGCCGAAAAGATCGTCAGCGGAAAGATCCGCAAGTTCCTCGAGGAGCGCGCCCTGCTGGAACAGCAGATCGCCCGCGAGGACAAGTACGGCAAGAAGCAGGTCAAGGAGCTGCTCGGCGACGCGAAGATCCTCGCGTTCGCCCGCTACGCGGTCGGCTCGGCCGGGTAGGCGTCGCGGCGTCCCGACCGGTCGGGAGACCATGTCCGACAAGCCCCGCTACAGACGCGTCATCATCAAGATCTCCGGCGAGGCGCTCAGCGGCGCCGGCGGGTTCGGCCTGTCGGCGGACGCCATCGGCACCCTTGTCGGCGAGCTGCTGCCCGTTGCGAAGATGGGCGTGCAGATCGGGCTGGTCGTGGGCGCGGGCAACTTCGTCCGCGGACGCGATCTCGCCGACAACCCGCAGATCCGGCGCGTGACGGCCGACTTCATGGGCATGACGGGCACGATCATCAACGCCCTCGCCTTGCGCGACACGCTGGAATCGCAAGGCCAGCCCGCCGTCGTGCTCAGTGCCATCGCCATGAGCGGGGTCTGCGAGGCGTTCGACAGCCGCAGCGCGGCCGGGCATCTCGACGATGGGCGCGTGGCGATCCTCGCCGGTGGGACGGGGCGCCCGTTCTTCACCACCGACAGCGGCGCCGCGCTCCGCGCGCTGGAGCTGGACGCCGAGGTGCTGATGAAGGCGACGAAGGTCGACGGCGTGTTCGACAGCGACCCGGCCGAGAACCCCGACGCCGTGAAGTACGACCGCCTGAGCTACGAGAAGGTCCTCGCCGACCGGCTGGGCGTGATGGACCTGACGGCGATTTCGATGTGCATGGAAGCCGACCTGCCGGTGCTGGTGTTCCGGCTCACCCGCCCGGGCAATCTCGCCGCGGCGGTGCGGGGCGAGCCGGTGGGCACGACGATCAGCCGCTGACGAGGAGACGACGATGCCGGACCTGGACGACATCCTGCTGGAGACCGAGGAGAAGATGGAAGGCGCCGTGGACCACCTGCGGCGCGAGTTCCGCACGATCCGCACGGGGCGGGCGTCGCCGGGGCTGGTCGAGTACATCAAGGTGGACTACTACGGCTCGCCGACCGAGCTCCGCCAGCTCGCAAACATCGCCACGCCCGAAGCGAACCTGATCGTCATCAAGCCGTTCGATCCGTCGAGCGTGAAGGATATCGAGAAGGCGATCCAGTCCAGCGACGTCGGGATCACGCCCTCCAGCGACGGGAAGGTCATCCGCCTGGCGGTTCCACCGCTGTCGACCGAGCGGCGGAATCAGATCGCCGGGCAGCTCAAGAAGTTGGCCGAACAGGCCCGGGTCTCCCTCCGC
>CAZADC010000633.1:0-1644 GCA_964483755.1 uncultured Planctomycetaceae bacterium
CCGTGATCCGCCGCCTCGAAAAACTCCTGGCGGCGTGAAATCGGTCAGTTTGAGTAAGTGACATGGCGCCCTGCGGGGATTAGAATGGCGTGTGAAAGATACGCTACCGAGGTGAAGCGATGGATAACGCGCTGAACGGCGAACTGGGCAAGCTCACCGACGAGCTCGAGGCCAGCTACCGGGCCGACCGGCGGATTCAACGGATCGGGCACGCTTTCCTGCCCTCGCACAGCCGGATCGTCGATCTGCTGGACCGCATCCGCCAGGTCCTGTTCCCGGGCTTCTTCGGGCACAAGCAGCTGACGCCCGAAAACGTGCGGTATCACGTCGGCAGTCAGCTTGCGGGCATCGGTGCGGATCTGACCGAGCAGATCAATCACTGCCTGTGCAGCCAGCGCGACTGCGACGAATGCCACGATCGCGAGGCCTGCCGCGCCGAGGCCGAGGAGCTGACGCTGAAGTTCCTTCGCCGCCTCGGCGCGCTGCGGGAGATGCTCACGCTGGACGCCCAGGCTGCCTACGACGGCGACCCGGCCGCCAAGACGATCGACGAGATCGTCTACTGCTACCCCGGCTTCCACGCGGTGACGATCTACCGCGTCGCCCACGAGCTCCATGGGCTGGGCGTGCCGCTGATGCCGCGGATCATGACCGAGCACGCCCACGGCATCACGGGCACGGACATCCATCCCGGCGCCAGGATCGGGCGGAGCTTCTTCATCGACCACGCCACCGGCGTGGTCATCGGCGAGACGTCCGTCATCGGCGACAACGTCAAGATCTACCAGGGCGTGACGCTGGGGGCGCGCAGCTTCCCGAAAGACGAGCGCGGGCGGGCGATCAAGGGGCTCAAGCGCCATCCCACGATCGAGGACGACGTCACGATCTACGCCAACGCGACGATCCTTGGCGGCGAGACGGTCGTCGGCGCGGGCTCGACCGTCGGCGGGAACACGTTCATCACGGAATCCGTCCCGCCCGGGACGACCGTGGTCGGCGAGGCGCCGGAGCTGCAGGTCCGCAGCAAGTCGAGACGGCCGGCGAGTGGGACCGGAGACGATTGAGCCCGACGGCGTCCGAGAGTATACTCAGCAGTTTCGAGAACGGTCGCCGGAAGGAGCAGGACACTCATGGACGCGGAGTTCAACAGCGTCGCCGACGATTTCTTCGTCAACATGAACCTTCAGACCACCCTCGCGCTGCCGGGCGGGCGGGAGACGATCCTGCACTTCTGCGAGACGGTGCAGAAGCAGTTCCCGTCCATGACCGCCTTCTACCAGCGCGACAGCGGCGAATTCGTGCTCGAGGGCAACCGCGAGGCGGGCAGCTACCCGTGGATGGAGATCCACTCGCACCGCCTGGCCGCGGGACGCTTCAACCCCGACGACGTCGCCGACGCCTACCGGCTCCACGACTGGCTGCTCGAGCGCAGCGTCTACTTCCTGGGCGTCAGCGGACTGGACGTGGACTGCCTCGACGTGCTCTACGGATTCAACCTGGACTACGAGGGCAACCGCGACGCCATCGTCGCCCGGGCGCTGGTGTCCGGCTCGCCGCTGGGGACGCTGGCCGTCGAGGGACCGGCCCGGACCATCGAGTGCGAGCCGAACTTCGAGCGGCTGATCGCGAAGCTCGACCGGTGCG
>CAZADC010000634.1:0-1624 GCA_964483755.1 uncultured Planctomycetaceae bacterium
GGTCGAGAACCGCGCCTGCTCGTCGTCGCTGTCCGGGTCGGGCAGGACCACGTGATCGTCGGCGATGATCGGGATCTCGCGCCCGACGATCGGCAGGCGGACCATATGCCCGACCAGGGCGTCGGCGCGCGGGTCGGCGGGGTTCATCGCGACGGCCGTGTCGCCCAGCATGGTTTCGGGGCGCGTCGTCGCGACGGTCACGTGCGTGTGCGTCTCGCCGCCCGCCTCGACCGGCTCGGTCAGCGGATACTGGAGGTACCAGAAGTGCCCGGCGACGGTCTCGTGCTCGACCTCGTCGTCGGCGAGGACCGTCTGCGTGGCGGGATCCCAGTTGACCAGGCGCTTGCCGCGGTAGATCAGCTCGTCGGCGAACAGGTTGAAGAAGTTCTCGCGCACCGCCCGGGCGCAGACCTCGTCCATGGTGAACCGCGTCCGCCGCCAGTCGCACGAGCAGCCCATCCGCTGGAGCTGGTGGAGGATGCGGGCCTCGTACTCGTCCTTCCATTCCTGGACCCTGGCGACGAACTGCTCCCTGCCGCCGGCGCCCTGCTCTTCGAGCCGCCGGTACTCGCTGAGCGCGGGCTTGCCCTGCGCCCGAAGGCGCTTGTCCACGACGGTCTGCGTGGCGATGCCCGCGTGGTCCGTGCCGGGCATCCAGAGGGCGTTGAGCTGCTGCATCCGCTTCCAGCGGATCAGCACGTCCTGGAGCGTGTTGTCCAGCGCGTGCCCGAGGTGGAGCTGGGCGGTGACGTTCGGCGGCGGGATGACGATGCAGTAGCTGCCGCGCGGATCGCCCGGCTCGGCGTCGAACGCCCCGGCCTGCTTCCACAACGCCGCGACGTCGTCCTCGATCGATTGCGGTTCGTATGTCTTTGCCAGTTCAGTCATCTTCGGGTCGGTCGGGTTTCGAGTTCTCGAATGGAAAGTCGGTGCGGCGCGGTCGTCTCATCCGGTTTCCCCGTCGGAGAGGACCTTGTACTCGACGGCGTCGATCAGTGCCAGCCAGCTCGCGTCGATGATATTCTCGCTCACGCCGACCGAGCCGAACAGCCGTTCGGCCGAGCTGTCGCGCCAGTCGATGACGACGCGGACCCTGGCGGCCGTCTCGGCCGCCGTGTTCACCACCCGGACCTTGTAGTCCATCAGGTGCAGGTCGTCGACGCACGGGTAGCGCTCGCGCAGGCACATGCACAGCGCCTCGTGGAGCGAGTCGACCGGTCCGCTGCCCTCGGCGACGTTGTGGGACATCTGCTCGCCGAGCAGGAGCTTGACGGTCGCCTCGGTGACGGCCTCGCCGCCGTCGCGCCGCAGGATGATGCAGCGGTAATGGTCCAGCTCCCAGAGCGCGCGGCACCACTCGCCGCCGAGCGTGCGGCGGATGAGCATCTCGAAGCTCGCCTCGGCGGCCTCGAACTGGTAGCCGGCGCTCTCCATCCGCATCAGCTCGTCGAGCACCTTGCGCTGGAGCTGCTTGTCGTCCGCGAGGCCGAACTTCGCCGGGGCGTTGGCGGCGATGTTGCTGATGCCCGACAGCTCGCTGACGAGGATGCGCCGCTGGTTGCCGACCTCCGCCGGGTCGATGTGCTCGTAGGTCTTCGTGTTGCGCTGGACGGCGTGGACGTGC
>CAZADC010000635.1:0-1623 GCA_964483755.1 uncultured Planctomycetaceae bacterium
ACGTCGTACCGGTCACCGACAGGTCGCTGAGACCGGACACGTTCAGGTCGATGTACTGGAGGTTGGTCGGCGCCCCGGCCTGGGTGACGTTGACCGTGTCGTCGCCGCCGTTGCCGTTGACGATCAGGTCCTCGATGCCGACCAGGTCGATGTCCGGGCCGACGCCGGTGACCAGCTCGTCCTGCATGGCGACGCCGATCGTGTCATCGCCGGCCGTCGCCGTCACGTCAGCCACGTCGGGGTCGCCCGACGGATCGCCGCCCTGGAGCTGGACCGTCTCGCTGCTCGCCAGGTCGTGCGTCAGGAGGATGCTCCCGTTGACCCGAAGCGTGCTGGGCGTGAGCTCGAACAGATCGTCGAACCCGCCGCCCCAGGCGATCAGGGAATCGCTGAGCCCGTCGGAGTCGACCACCAGGTCGCCGCCGGAGCCCATGTTCTGGAAGTCAATGGGCAGCAGGGAGTTGAGGCTCAACGTGCCGGCGTCGACCGTCAGGCCCGGACGATACTCGAACTGTCCGACGCCGAAGATCGTCAGCACGTCGTTGCCGTTTTCGCCGTCGTAGAGCAGCTCCTCGACGTTCTGAATGTCCACGGGCGTCGCCTGCCCGGCCACGACCAGTGTGGCGTCGTCCGCGCTGCTCGGCGTATAGACGGCCGACTGAGCGAAGGGCGTCTGGATGACCATCCGGTCGCTGCCGGACGGCACGCCCGCGTCCACGGTCACGTCCACGTCCCACACGGCGTTGTTGGGGGCGGGGAACTCGAGGGTAATCTCGTCGCTCCCGGCGAGGGCGTTGACGTCAACGCTGGCGAAGTCGATCCACAGGATGTCCGGACCGGCGTTGACGCTCGTCGTGAAGTCCTCGACGCCGTTCGCCAGCGGGTCGTAGCTGTCGTCGCGGGCGATGATCGTGATCGCGTCCGGACCGTTCGTGCCGCTGATGACGGCGGCGCCGGGTCCGATCACCGCGAGGTCCTCGATGTGGTCGTAGCTGATCCGTTCGAACGCGTCGACGTCGAACGCTCCTTCGTCGACCTGCGGGCCGGCCTCGAATGTCACCGGATTCCCGCCCGCCTGGATCGTCAGCTCGTCGCCGCTGGTCGACCCGATCGGGTCGCCGCCGTCCACGAAGATCGTCGCGACGGCCGAGGGCGTCACGTCGATCTCATCGGCGCCGGCCAGCGAGTCGATCGACAGGTTCTCGACGTTGGCGTAGTCGATCGTCTGGCGGGCGTCCACGGTGACGAACGCCGCGGCGCCGTCGACGGTGATCGTCTCCGGGCTCTCGCTGCCGACGACGGTCAGCTCGTCGCTGCCGCCGGCGAGATCGACCAGGACCTCGTCGGCCGCCGCGAAGCTGAGCAGGGGGGCGGCGTCGTTGACGAGCACGTCGCCGCTGTCGGCGCCGAGCGGCGTCACCACGGCGAAGTCGTCCTCGCTCGTCCCGTCGACGTCCAGGTCGGCGCCGGCCAGGTCCAGGTTGACCAGCTCGACGCCGGTGAGATCCACAGCGCCCAGCCCGCCGCCCGTGACGACGGCAAGCCGTTTGCCATGGGGGCCTTCGGCGGCTCCGACCAGTTTGCCGAAATCCCGGGCGACCTGGTAGTAGCGGCTCTTGGCCA
>CAZADC010000636.1:0-1607 GCA_964483755.1 uncultured Planctomycetaceae bacterium
CCGCCGCTTCACCCCCTCAAACGGGTCCGGAAAGCCATGTTGCTCCGCAACTTCGCGCCGCACGTCCGTTAGCAGCAGCACGTGCAGCTCGTCGTACGCCTCCGGCCGGGCTGCAATCTCGTCAAAGCGCGCCAGGTATGCCCGCCGAAAGCCCTCGAGCCGCCCATCGCCCGGCGCATACACCTCGACAATCAGCGGCACCAGCACATGGTCGAGGTGCCAGCGAAACAGGTCGATCCAGTATCGCCGTCCGTTGGCGTCACGTTTCAGATCCCAGGCACACGGTCGATACGCACCCGGATCCAACAGTTGCCGCAGCACGGCCATATCCACTCCTCGGCTGCTGTCCGTGTCAGCTTGGGCTACAATTCCCCGCATCATGATCGCTGCCGCGCAATACGACAACGCGACCTCCTGGCTGGACGCCTGCCAGCGCCCTTTGCTGATCGCCCACCAGCGACCCGACGGCGACGCCCTCGGCGCGATCGCCGGTTTGACGCTCGCCCTCCGCAAGCTCGACAAGCACCCACTCCCGACGCTCTTCGAACCGCTGCCTCCGCGCTACGCCCTGCTGGGAAGCACGGTGAACTGGCGCCGCTGGGACGTGGAGGCCCCCCAGCTCCGCGACGAAGCTGACGCCCTGATCATCCTCGACACCTGCGCCTACTCGCAGCTCGAGCCGATCGCCGACTATGTCCGCGATGCCCCCCGCACGCTGGTCATCGACCACCACCCCACGCGCGACGCGATCGGCACCCGCCCCGCCGACTTCCGCCTGCTCGATGCCTCCGCCAGCGCCGTCTGCCTCCTGGCGACGGAGTGGATCCAGGCCGCCCGCGTCCAGGTCGACCCGCGCATGGCCACGGCCCTCTTCACCGGTCTCGCCACCGACACCGGCTGGTTCCGGTTCGCCAGCACGGACGCCCGCACGATGTACATCGCCGCCGAGCTGGCCGCCAGCGGCGCCGCCGTCAATTCCATCTACCGCGCCGTCTACGAACAGGACCCACCCGGCAAGCTGCGCCTCATCGGCCGCATGCTCGAACGCCTCGACCTGCTCGCCGACGGCCGCCTCGCGGTCCTCACCCTGCGCCTCGCCGACTTCGCCGCCGCCGGCGCCGACCGCTCCATGACCGAGGACCTCGTCAACGAAGCCGGCCGCATCGCCGGCATCGAGGCCATCGTGCTTTTCACCGAAGAGCCTGACGGCGAGATCCGCGTCAATCTCCGCAGCAAGGAGAAGCTCGACGTTTCGCGCATCGCCGCGCGATTCGGCGGCGGCGGCCACGCCCGGGCGTCCGGAGCCCGTCCCGAGGGCGCGTGGGAAGACGTCGTGCAGCAGGTCACGGACGCGCTGCTCGACGCCCTGCAAGCCCAGTGATCCGACATCAATCGGCTCAACTCCCCCGCACCAACCGGGCGAAATACCCCCCATCCCGCCAGTCACACAGTCGCGGCCCCCACGCCGGCAGAATCGTCTCCTCCGCATCCAGCCGCCACTCCGGATGCGCGTCCAGGAAGAACGTCACGATCTCTTCGTTCTCCTGCGGCTCCAGGCTACACGTGCTGTACACCATGCGCCCCCCCGGCCGCACCACCGCCGCCGC
>CAZADC010000637.1:0-1604 GCA_964483755.1 uncultured Planctomycetaceae bacterium
GCACCGCGGCTGGCTGAGCAGGTACGCCAGCGCCACCGCGTCGTCGATGTCCGAGCCGATGTCCGTGTCGAACAGAATCCTGATCTTCTCGTCGCTCATGATCGAGTGACTCCTCTCCGGAAGATCCGAAGCATACGCACCCTCCGCGCCGATGCAAGAGACGGAGCGCATCGGCTCTGCGCTTGTCGTCCGGCGGGTCGTCGGAGATGCTGTGCCGGCCGTCGGAACGCCGCTGCCCCGGGAGTCGCGCCTTGACGCACCAGAGGACAATCGATCGCATCGCCGCCGGCCGGTGGGCGCCGGTCGCAACCGCTGCGCTGGCGCTGGCGACGTCGGCAGTGTTCGCGCTGGCGGTCTACCCGGCGGTTTCCGGTCCGGTTCACGCCGTGCTTGACCCCGACCAGTACGGCGAGCTGGGACGCGGGCTGCTGGAGCACGGCACGCTCAGCTACGCCCCGGACGACTCGCCCACCGTCAGCCGCGGGCCCGTCTATCCCGCCTTCGTTGCCGGAGCGCTGGCGATCAGCGGCGGATGGTACCCCCGCGCCGTCCAGCTCGCCCAGTGCGTCCTGCTGGCGGCGACGGCCTGGCTGACCTTCCGCATCGCCGAGGAGCTCTGGGACCGGCGGGCCGGGCTGATCGCGGGCGCCGTCTGCGCTGTCCACCCGCTGCTGATCTGGTATACGCCGCGAATCTGGATCGAGTCGGCGGCGATCGCCCTGACGGCCGGGCTGGCCCTCGCTGTGGTTCGCGCCGTCCGGCGGGGCGGGGCCGCGCGGGGCGCGCTGGCCGGCCTGCTCGTCGGCGCGTGCGCCCTGTGCAAGGCGACCTTCCTGCCCTACGTCGCCGTCGTCCCGGCCGTGCTGCTGGCGACGACATCGCAAAAGCCTTGGCGATGCGCAGCCGCCTGCGTCATCGTGGCGCTGGCGACGATCGCGCCGTGGACCGTCCGCAACGCAGCCGTCACGGGCCGATTCATCCCCGTCCACACTCTGGCGGGGATGAACTTCCAGATCGGCGACGGGATGATCGCCCATTACGGCGAGGCACCGTGGTCGTTCGCCGAGCTCTGGGACGCCGGCTCGCCGCGCCGCCAGCGCCTCATCGCGGGAATCGACCCCGCCCTGCCGCTCTGGCAGCGGGAGGTTCGGCGCAACGACATCTACCTGACCGACAGCCTCGACCGCTACGCCCGCGACCCGCTCTTTGTGGCGCGCAAGGCGGCGATCAACGCCTACCTGTTCTGGGTCCTCGGCGAAACGCCGACCAAGACGCTCGTCATCGCGGCGATGCAGATCCCGCTGGTGGCGCTGTTCGCGTGGAGCGCGGCCGGGGCGATCCGCCGGCGCGGGTGGGCGTCCGGACCGGCGGTCGTGTGTCTTCTGGTCCTCGTGTACTGGCTGGTCCACCTCGCGGTGGTGGCGTGCGCGCGGTATTCGGCGGTGCTGGTCGCGCCGATGATCGCCGTCGCCGCCGGGCTGTTGCGCCGCGATGCGCGCTGCGGTGAAGCCTCGGCGCCATAGCACAAGCGTGTGCGACATACTTTGGTGGCAGCCGATAAGCGCTTTTGTTTCCCCGTCTTACGCCGGGAGGAAAGGAGAAAG
>CAZADC010000638.1:0-1599 GCA_964483755.1 uncultured Planctomycetaceae bacterium
GCCCACCGCGACTCCCCGATCTTCCTGCCACCGCGCCACGTCTCGACTCTACCCGATGAAGCCGTATCCGCCGCGGTTCGATATGTGGAGAACCAAGACACGGCATGGATGAAGGAATAGAGCCCCATGCGTAAGCATGGGGGTATTACGAGGCGGAAGAGAAGACACCCCCGCCTGACGGCGGGGGCTTCGGGACGATTGGCGATGTGGAGCACGCCCGCCTGACGGCGGGGCTTCGGGACGATTGGCGATGTGGAGCACGCCCGCCTGACGGCGGGGGGCTTCAGGCGATACGAAGGTGAGTTGAACATGTTTTGTCTCAAAGAATACCAGCAGCGCTGTCTCGACGAACTGGCCGGGTACTTCCGGCGGGTAATCGCATTCCAGGCGGTCACGGACAAGCCGGAGAAGATGGCCTTCGAGGACGCCGACGGGCGTGCGCAATATCAACCGGTGAAGGAACTGCCCGGCCTGCCGTACATTTGCCTGCGCGTGCCGACGGGCGGGGGCAAGACGGTGATGGCCAGCCATGCCGTGGGCGTGGCGTGCAGGGAGTATCTCCAGCGCGAGCGGTGCCTGGTGTTCTGGCTGGCACCGACGACGCAGATTGTCAGCCAGACCGTCAAGGCGCTCCAGGACAAGCGGCACCCGTATCGTCAGGCGCTGGACGCGACGTTCGGCGGCCGAGTGTCGGTGATGGACCTCTCGGCAGCGACGACGTCGCTGAAGCCCGCCGATCTTTCGGCCGACACGGTGATCGTCGTCTCGACGATCCAGGCCCCGCGCGTGGGCGACAAGGAAGGTCGGAAGGTCTATACCGACGACAACGGCTACCTGATGGATCATTTCGAGAACCTCCGGCCGGGCCAGTTGGAGATGCTGGACAAGACCGAGGCGGGCAAACCCGCCTACAGCCTGGCGAACGTGTTCAAACTGCAGCGGCCGGTCGTGATCGTGGACGAGGCCCACAATGCCCGGACGGGACTATCCTTCGAGACGCTGGCGCGGTTCAACCCGTCGTGCATCATCGAGTTCACGGCCACCCCCGCGGCCGACAGCAACGTGCTGACGAGCGTGTCGGCTTCGGAACTCAAGGCCGAGGAGATGATCAAGCTGCCGATCCGGCTGCACACGCGCCCGCAGTGGAAGGAGGCCATCCAGGAAGCGCTGGCGATGCAGGCCAAGCTGGAGAGGCTGGCCGAGGAGGAAGATAAGACGACCGGCGAGTACATCCGGCCGATCGTGCTGTTCCAGGCCCAGAGCAAGGGCGACGGGAACATCACATTCGAGGTGCTCAAGCGGTCGCTGCTGGATGATTTCAACGTGCCGGAGGGGCAGATTGCGGTGGCGACCGGCGGCGTGAACGACCTGGACGGGCTGGACGTACTGGACCGCGACTGCGACGTGCGGTTCATCATCACGGTGGCCAAGCTGCGCGAGGGGTGGGATTGCCCGTTCGCGTATGTACTGTGCAGCGTATCGAACCTGACCAGTCGCACAGCCGTCGAGCAGGTGATGGGCCGCGTGCTTCGCATGCCGCACGCACATCGCAAGCAGAACGACGACCTGAACCACGCCTATGCGTTCGTGACGTCTCAA
>CAZADC010000639.1:0-1592 GCA_964483755.1 uncultured Planctomycetaceae bacterium
TGCCGCCCCCGTCGCGCTCGAGGACCACGTAGACGTCTCCGGACCATCCGTCGGGCACCGGCAGGCGACGGTCGAGCGACAGCGTATCGTTGCCCTCGTCCACGCCGATGACCCTCGCGAATTCGCCGCCGGGCAGAATGAGCGGCGAATTGAGATACCGACCGTCCGCCTCGGCGGGGCTGCTCATCTGGGCGGTCGAGCGGGCGCCCTGGTTGATGCTGACCTCGATGGTGTCCGCAATCACGTCATTGTCGCCCCGTCGTTTTGCGTAGGCCACGGCGATAAGCTGCTGCCCTTCCGTCACCGTGCGCCCGAGCAGGACGAAACCGGAGACCTCCTGCTGGTCCGCCGGGGGCGGGATATCCGGGATGTACTGCCCAAGTCCCGGCGAGACGCCTGTGTGGTCGGCATCCAGGATGACCGCCAGCGGCACGCCCTGCGCGGACTGGGCGTTGGCGACCTGCGTCGCCGTAACGCGCTCACACGCCAGGTCCAGGGCGTCCTGGGCGACGATCCGCCCGTTGACGTCGTTGATGCTTCGCTGGGTTTCGAGTACGCCGGCGGGGATCAGCGCCGCCGCGGCCGCCAGACCGACCCCGAGAAACAGGATCGCGATCATCAGCTCCGCGAGCGTGAAACCGCTTCGGGTTGTCGCGTTTCGCCGGATCACTGCTCACGCTCCATCAGTCGGCCGGTGTATCGGTTGACGGGCAGGAACTGCCCCGCCTCGTCGAGATAGTCCGCCCGGTCGTCCGCGTCCGAGATGTTGATGAACTCGACGTAGTCGAAGACGGTCATCGCCGTCACGCCGTACTCCCCGGCTTCCGGGGGGGCCTCCGTGCGGGCGACGTCCCACAGCTCGTCGAAGAGCGGATCGTCCGGGTCGAACACGATGCGCCCGCCGTCAACGTTCGTCACCACCTCACCGTTCGGATCGAAGACGATCGAGAAGGTGGTGAAATCCTCGTCGAGATCCAGGTTCGTGTACTCGTCGGCCGCGCCGTCGCCGTCGTCGTCGATGACGAAGGTCCCGCTGATTTCCCCGAACGCCGTGGCGCCGGCGAACGCCCGCGGGCGGTACCCGTCCAGCGATACGAAGTAGTGGCGACCGTCGTCCTCGTCGTAGCGGTACTCGAATACAGCCGACCAGCAGGTGTCCTCGAAATCCGGCCCTTCGCCGATCTGCACGTGCAGCAGTGCGTAGGTGGCGTTCTTGATTGCCAGCGCCCGCGCCGAGGCGACCTGTGCGGCGAGGGTGTTGTAGGCCCGCGCCTCCGCCCCGGCCGCGAACATGCCGACGATGCTCGGCAGCGCGATCGTCGCGATCAGGACGATCAGCGACACGACGATCAGCATCTCGATCAGCGTGAAGCCGCCGCGCCGCGGTCGGATTGTCCGGCGTCCGTTCATGTCAGCGTCCGCTTGATACGATGTTGTCCTCTGGGGTCCCGTAGTTGCCGTCGGGGCCGGGCGAGATCAGCTCGGGCGTCCCGCCGACGCCGCCGTCGGCGTCGTAGTCGATCGCGTTGTCCCACCCGTCGAGGAAGACGGTGCTGCCCGTTTCCGGCCCGCTGCCCGTCGCCTCCTCCGGC
>CAZADC010000640.1:0-1589 GCA_964483755.1 uncultured Planctomycetaceae bacterium
AGAACCTGTTGCACAAACCCCTTCCGAGCATTGATTGAGGAGGGGCGTTTTGTAGAATGGGGCCGTTGCCTTGATGAACGGAGCCCCCCATGGCCTACAACTACACCGCGTGCAACCGGGACCAGCTGTACCTCCTGCCGCCGAGCATGAAGGACTGGCTCGGGGAGGACCATTTCGTCTGGTTCCTGCTGGACGCGATCGCCCAGATGGACTTGTCGGTCTTCCACCGCGCCTACCGCCCCGACGGCTGGGGCCAGAAGGCGCACCACCCGGAGAACATGGTGCCGGTGCTGCTGTACGGGTATTGTCACGGCGAGCGGTCGAGCCGGCAGTTGGAGCGTCTGTGCCAGGAGAGCGTGCCGTACCGGATTCTGGCCTCGGACACGCAGCCAGACCACTGCGCGTTCGCCCGATTCCGTCAGCGTCACGAGGCGGCGCTGAAGGGGTTGTTCCTGGAGGTCCTGCGTCTCTGCGCCGAGGCGGGGGTGCTGAAGGTGGGGACGGTGGCGTTGGACGGGACGAAGATGAAGGCGAACGCGGCCCTGTCGGCGAATCGGACGCTGGCGGGTCTGGAGGAGGAGATCGCGGCAATGCTCTCGGAGGCGTCGGCGGTGGATGCCGAGGAGGACGCCCGCTACGGCCGGGACCGGCGTGGCGACGAGTTGCCCGATGACTTGCGACATCGCGAAGACCGGCTGCGGCGTCTGCAGGAATGCAAGGCGAAGGTGGAGGCGGAGCGGGAAGCGGCTCGCCGCGGGCAGGAAGCGAAGATCGAGCAGCGCGACGCCGAGGAGGCCGCCACGGGCCGGAAGAAGCGCGGGCGGCGGCCGAAGACGCCGGAGGCGGCGGCCGAGGAGAAGGCCGCGTCCAAGGCGAACGTGACGGACCCCGAGAGCCGGATCATGACGACGCGAAGCGGGTACGTCCAGGGCTACAACGCCCAGGCGGTGGTGACCGAGGATCAGTACATCGTGGCGCCCGGCGTGACGGCGGAGGCGAACGACCAGCATCAGTTGCATCCGATGCTCGGGCAGGCGAGCGAGAACCTGTCGGCGGTGGGGGTGAGGGAGCCGATCCGGGCCGGTCTGGCCGACGCGGGATACTGCAGCGAGGCGAACCTGACGGAGCCGGAAGGGAGCGGTCCGGACCTGTTCGTGAGCACGACGAAGGACTGGAAGCGGCGGAAGGCGTTGCGTCGGATGCCGCCGCCGCGGGGGCGGATTCCGAACCACCTGACGGCGACGCAGCGGATGGAGCGGAAACTGCGAACGAAGCGCGGCGCCGCGCTCTACGCCAAGCGGTCCCGAACGGTGGAACCGGTGTTCGGCCAGATCAAGGACACCCGGCGTCTGGACGGATTCTGCCGGCGAGGGCTCTCGCCGTGCGACAGCGAGTGGGCGGTGATCTGCGCCACGCACAACCTGCTGAAACTGTACCGCAGCGGCAAGGCGAACTGGAACTGAGCGATGGAGGGGATTGACGCCCTTCGGAAAACGTTACCCCTCCTCTCCGCGGAAGCACCCCGGCCGACGTGAAGCCGAACTCAACGGGAGTCGGCAGCCGGTCGGAAAGGTTCATGCAACAGGCTC
>CAZADC010000641.1:0-1586 GCA_964483755.1 uncultured Planctomycetaceae bacterium
GCCCGGACCGGGTCCGCACGCTTGTCGGCCATCAGCCGTCCCGCCGCCTCGGCCGCCGCGTCGTGGGCCTCCGCACGATAGGTCAGCACGCAGAACCGAACCGCCGCCCGTCGCCACTGATCGTCGCTCGGCGACGCGTCCATCACGCCCTTCATCTCGTCGGCGGCGGCCTGGAGGTGTCCGACCTTATCGAGGACGTTGCTCAGGCGCATGCGTGCGTCGATCAAGGCCGCGCCGTCGCTCCGCCGGGTGGCGATGGAAATCAGCTCCCGGAGGCACTTCACACTGACCGTGTGGTTGCTCTCCTCGGCCGTCCTGTCGGCCGCCCGACTGAGATAGTCCGCGTAGCTCAACTCGCCGGCGTCGGGCTTCTCGATTTCGCGGCGGGCGAGGGCGAAGCTGTGGGCCGTCCGCAGCCGGCCGAAGTGCAGCGAGAAGCTCTCCGCGCGCCGCAGGCTCCCGCCGGTGCGCATCCAATCCGGGAGCCGACGGATGTGCTCTTCGCCCCACCGGTCGTCTGACACGTGGAGCAGGGGCATGACGAGGCAGAGCTCTCCCAGCGACCGGGCGGCGGCGCGGTCGGCGGCCAGGACGACCGACGCGCGCCGCGCGATAAACTCCGACGCCAGCGACGCCTTGGCGGCGTAGTACTCCCGGAGGATCCGCAGGTCCTCCTCGGCTACGACGGGCCGCGGCAGCGGCTGCTCGAAGTCCGCGACATATTCCGACAGGATTTCGCGCGCGTCTGCGGCCACGCCGGACGGCTGCTCGTCCGGGGCGCCGGGACCGACCCCGCCGAGCAGGGCGTCGAGAGAGGCCTCCCGGACGGCGTCGAACCGGGCGACCAGCAGGCCGGTCACCTCGTCGATCAGGCGGATGCGGTCCGCGAACTCCTCGATGCCCGGCGTGTCCGCGTTCGCCTGCATGACGGCCCGGTATTTCACGCCGATCTCGCCGAGCTTGCGATGCTGGTAGGCGGCGAAGTCGGCGGGCGCGTCGGAGTCGTCCCCGGCCGCCGCCGGGGCGGCGACGCCCGCGACGATCGTCAGCGCGGCGACCCACGTCGCCGGAGCGCCCCATCGTCTCATTCGTGTTCTCATCGTTGTCTCCCGCGTGAGCGTCTCATTGATGCGACGGGTGATCGGTTCCGTCGTCTCCGTCCATGCGAATCGCCTCCGCGCGAAGCCACCGGCTCCACGAACCGGTCGGCTCGTCGGCGAGCGCCCGGTCGATCAGCTCCCGCGCCCGCTGCGGGCGGCGTCCGCTCCGCACGTAGCAGCGGGCGAGGTTCTCGACCACCTCCCGGCGTCCCGGCGCCAGCTCCAGCGCCGTCTCGTAGCATTCGGCCGCCCGCCGGTAGTAGCCGAGAGCTTCGTGGAGAATGCCCAGGTTGTAGTGCGGCTCCCATCGCCGCGGCGCCAGCTCGGACGCCTTGTTGAACGACACGGCCGCGTCGAACACGGCGTCCCGGCGGTACTGCAGCACGCCAAGCTCTATCCAGGCGAAGGCGTTTCGCGGATCGGTGGCGACGGCCTGGTCGAGAAGCCCCGCCGCGCAGTCGTCGTCGCCGGCCTCCAGGGCGTCAA
>CAZADC010000642.1:0-1585 GCA_964483755.1 uncultured Planctomycetaceae bacterium
CGAGAAGTTCCCCGACTTCCGGTACAACCGCGAGCCGCTGGAGTTCGGCGCGGAGATCGACTCCGGCGAGATGATCGACGTCGAGATCAGCATCGACGCGGCCGAGAACCTCGAATACATGATCTTCGAGGACCCCAAGCCCGCCGGGTGCGAGCCCTACCGCCTGACCAGCGGCTCGAGCTACGGCGGCGGGCAGTACGCCAACATGGAGCTGCGGGACACGAAGATCGTATTCTTCGCCGACTGGGTGTCCAAGGGCGAGCGGACGCTCACTTACCGGCTCGTGTGCGAGCAGCCGGGCACGTTCCGCGTCCTGCCCAGCGACGGCGAGGCGATGTACACGCCGTTCATCGAGGCGATCAGCGACAGCGGGAAGCTGACGATCACGACCCGGCCGGAGAAGCCCGCCGACTGACGCTGGTCGAGAGACACGCCGGTATCGAATGCGGTGGCCGGAACCGCGCAGAATCTCCGGGCGAGCCGGGCCGTCGGGTGCGGCACAGAGTTGCCGCGCCCGGCTACACGGCTTGGCGGGCGGACGTCTCCGTCTTCCACGGACGCAGGATGCCCTTGGAGTCGAGGTACGCCTCGCAGCGGGTCATCACGCCGGCATCGTTGCTGTGCCCGTCGAACTGCAGACTCAGGAACGGCTTGCCGGACGCGCGCCGGATGAAGTGCTTGATGAACGAATCCGGCCCGCACTTGAAGTTCGTGATGTAGATGATGTCCAGGTTGTCGTGGCGGGCGACGATCTGCGCCGCGGCGATGATCCGCCGCCCCAGGTCCCAGTACATGTTGTCGTTGATGGGTCGGACGTCCTCGGTGTCGAGGTCGAGCGCGTCGATCGGCACGACGTTCACGCCGTAGTAGTCGCGCAGCTTGCGGGCGACCGAGAGACTCACGCCGGCGTCGTGGACGTTGTACGGGCGACCGACCAGCACGATGCCCCGCTCCCCGCCGGCCCGGAGCCTCTCCATCGCCTCGGCGCCGGCGCTGCGGTACCGCTGGCGGAAGCTATCCTGCGCGGCGTAGGCGGCGTCGACGGCGACAGCGACGTCGCGCTTGCTCAGCCCCAGGCGCCGCCGCAGGCCGGCCGCATCGAGGAAATCGGTGAGCTGGCGGCGGATGAGCTTCGGGCCCTCGCGGAAGTGCAGCGTGGGCGACAGGAACCGTCCGGCGTGTCGCTGAAGCGCCGGCGCCTGGCGGCAGACGAACGGGAGCGTCTGGTGCCACGGGCACAGGTGCGACTCGTTGTCCATCCACCGCGTGGCGTTGGAGACGATGTTCGGCACGAACACGTAGTCCAGGGCGTCCCGCTCGCACAGCGCGACCACGTGCCCGTGGGCGACGATGATCGGGAAGCACGGCTCGGCGACCACCGTCTCCAGACCGGCCTGGACGATCTGCTTGTTCGTCGGATCGGAGAGGACAGGCCTCATCCCGCACGCCGAAAGGAAGGTCCGCCAGAACGGCATCTGCTCGAGGGCGAACATCGTGCGGGGAATGCCCACGCTCGGCGCATCGGGCGGCACCTCCGCAACCGGGCCGTCGTCCAGCAGGAGCTCCTCGCGCAGGGCGAACAGGT
>CAZADC010000643.1:0-1569 GCA_964483755.1 uncultured Planctomycetaceae bacterium
TTCCCATCAGGCCGCTGGCGTGGTTCGACCGGTCGATCTTCACCGGGCGGCACATGGACACCGGCGACTACAACACCCACGCCCAGCCGATCCGCAAGGTCGTCAACGCGCTGCACGAGGCGAACGTCCGCACCGACCTGTCGGACCTGCGGATCGACTTCGTACCCAAGCCCGGCTTCGATTTCCTCAACGACTACTACGACCACCTGCAGATGGCGTGGAACACGCTGGTCGATCACGTCCAGCATCTGCTGGACATCTACGACGAGGGGCAGCGGGACTTCGGCGAGCCGCCGCCGCAGATTCCGGCCAGCTACCCGTCCGCGCTGCGGGACATGATGGACCGCATGACGCTGGTGATCCGCGGGACGGGCTGGCTTCAGATGGGCCTGCCGCGGGAGAACATCGTCGAGCCGCAGCTCGGGTACGCCCTGCACTACCTGGTGACCAACCTCCAGAACGGGCAGGGATGCGGGCACGGGCTCGTGGGAATCTTTGAGGTGGACAAGGAGAACGGGTAGGCTGCGCCGGCGATGATCCGCTTCGAGAACGTATGGAAGGTCTTCCCGGGGGGCGTGGAGGCCGTGCGCGACCTGTCGCTGGAGGTCCGCGAGGGCGAGACGCTCGTCCTGCTGGGCACCAGCGGCAGCGGCAAGACGACGACCATGAAGATGGTCAACCGCCTCTACGAGCCGACCGACGGGGCGATCTACGTCGACGGCGAGAACATCATGGACGCAGACCCGATCGAGCTGCGCCGCGGGATCGGCTACGCGATTCAGCACATCGGGCTGTTTCCGCACATGAGCGTGGGCGAGAACATCGCTGTCGTGCCCCGCCTGAAGGGCTGGTCGCAGGACGACGTGGACGCGCGCGTCGACGACCTGCTTTCGATGGTCGGGCTCGATCCGGAGAGTTTCCGCGGCCGCCTGCCCAGCCAGCTTTCCGGCGGGCAGAAGCAGCGCATCGGCGTCGCCCGCTCCCTGGCCGCCGACCCGCCGATCGTCCTGATGGACGAGCCGTTCGGCGCCCTGGACCCCATCACCCGCGAGCAGCTCCAGAACGAGTTCCTCGAACTGGAATCGGAAATCCAGAAGACGATCCTCTTCGTCACGCACGACGTCTTCGAGGCCGTCAAGATGGGCGACCGGATCGCCCTGCTGGACGCCGGCGAGCTCCAGCAGCTCGCCAGCCCCGCCGAGCTGGTCGAGTCGCCCGCCAACGAGTTCGCCGATCAATTCCTCGGCCGGCACCGGTTCCAGCTTTCCCTCCTGACGCGGACCCTCCGTTCGATGCTGCCGGAGAGCCCGGAGGAGTCTCCGCCGGCGGAGCGTCCCGAGGATGCCCTGACCGCCCGCATGTCGCTCATCGACGCGATGGACGCGTTCAAGAAGGCGGACGCCGATTCACTCTGCGTCTACGAGGGCGCCCGGTTCCGCGGGCGCCTGCGGAAGCGGGAGCTTCTGGGCGTCATCACCGAGGCCCTCGGCGAGACGGGAGAAGAGTGATGGACTGCGCCCCGGCCGTGACATCGTTCTTCGTCGAGCTGGGCGGGGAGATGCTCGTCCG
>CAZADC010000644.1:0-1564 GCA_964483755.1 uncultured Planctomycetaceae bacterium
GGTGATCGCGTCATTGCCCGCCGTGGCGGCGAGCGTCAGATCGTTGCTGCCCGCGGCGAGGTCCACCGTGACGCCCGCGCCGTTGTTCGACCAGGCGAGCAGGGGGGCCGCGTCGTTGACCTGCACCTCGCCGCCGGCGGCGCCGAGGGGCGTCACGACGGCCGAGTCGTCGTCGGCCGTACCGTTGACGGTCAGGGCGGCCGCGGCGGTGTCCAGGTTCACGGTCTCGACGCCGCTGAGGTTCACCGTCGCCAGCCCGCCGCCCGTGAGGCTCGGCGAGGCATCGCCGAGATTGGCGACGACCGCGGTGCCGTCGCCCGTGACGTTCGCGACGTCGCTGGCGCCGGGCTCTCCGCCGGACAGCGTGACCGACGTGAACGGATGCCCGCCTGTGACGTTGAACGTGTCATCGCCGGCGAGGCCTTCGAGCACCGCGTCGGCAACGCCGGTCGCGGTCAGGGCCAGCTGGCTGTTCAGCGTGACGACGCCGCCGGCCGAGACGCCCATCGTGTCGTCAGCGCCCGTGGCCTCATAGACCAGCAGGTCCTCGCGGTCGTCGGCGCCGCCGATGTCATTGCGGAGCGCGATCGCGCCGCCGGCGCCGAGGTCCTCGAAGTTCACGCCGAGCAGCGAATCGACGAGGACGCTGCCCTTGTCGATCATGTCGCCCGGCAGGAAGGTCACGGTGTTGACGCCATCGGGGGTGGCGACCGTCAGCGAGTCGTCGCCGGACTGGCCGTCATAGATGAAGTGCTCGATCCCGCCGGCGGACGACGTGTAGGCGCCGAGCGTGAACTGTCCCGTTGTGATCGTGCTGTCGTTGCCGGCCTCGTCGATGGTCAGAACGCCGACCTCCGGACCGGTGGGCGCCCAGATCGCCGTGTCTGCGCCCGGCGTCTCGACGGTGAGCGTGTCCGACGCGGCCGGGGCGCCGCCGGCGATGAGCACGTCGACGTCCCACTCCGCGTCGTTGGGCGCGGGCGTCCGCACGACGATGTCGTCGTCGCCGCTGAGCGCGTCCACGCCGAGCGACGCCACGTCGATCCACAGGACGTTCGCCCCGTCATTGACGGACGTGGTGAAGTCTTGCACGCCGTCCGCGGCGGCGTCGTAGCTCGCGTCGCGCGCGATGATCGTGATGTCGTCGTCCGCATTGGTGCCGACGATGACGACCGGGCCGGGCCCGACCACGTTCACGTCCTCGATGTGGTCGAAGCTGACCGGCTGGTCGGCGTTGACGGTGATTCCGCCCTCGTCCGACTCCGGTCCCTGCTCGTAGCTCACCGGATCGCCGCCCGCCTGGACGATCAGCAGATCGCCGGGTGTCTGGCCGATCGGGTCGCCGCCGTCGACGAAGAAGCTTGTCGCCGGCTCGGGGGTTACCTCGATCGTGTCCGCGCCCGCGAGCGAGTCGATGACGACGTTCTCGGTGTTCGCGTAGACGACGTCCTCGCGCGCGGTGGCCGTGGCGTCCGTCACCGTGACGGTTGCGGCGGTTGCGGTGTTCACGTCGATTGCGTCGGCGCCTTCCGTGGCGACGACGGTCAGCTCGTCACTGCCGCCG
>CAZADC010000645.1:0-1556 GCA_964483755.1 uncultured Planctomycetaceae bacterium
GTCGCGTGGCGGATATCTACGCCGCCTACCAGCGTCTCCTGTCCGCCAACAACGCCCTGGACTTCGACGACCTCCTGCTCCGCACGGCGTGGATGATGCGCGACCATCCGGACCTGCGCCGCCACCTGTCCGGACGCTACCGCTACGTGCTCGTCGACGAGTACCAGGACACCAACCACGCCCAGTACCTGCTCGCTCATGGCATCGCAATGGAGCATCAGAACATCTGCGTGACCGGCGACCCGGACCAGAGCATCTACGCCTGGCGGGGGGCGGACATCAGCAACATCCTCGAGTTCGAGGACGACTACCCCGACGCCGTCGTCATCCGCCTCGAGGAGAACTACCGCTCGACCCAGCCGATCCTCTCGGCCGCGTCTGCGCTGATCGCCCGCAACTCGCGCCGCAAAAGTAAGGAGCTCTGGACACGCCGGGAAGGCGGCGAACCGGTGCGGGCGATCTACTGCGACGACGAGGAGGCCGAGGCCGGCGAGATCGTCGGGCGGATCGAGCGACTGCGCCGCGAGGGCGCCGACTGCAGCGACGTGGCGATCTTCTACCGGCTCAACTCGCTGTCGCGTGTCATGGAGAAGGCGCTGCGTGCGGCCGGCGTGCCGTACGCCGTCGCCCGGGGCGTCGAGTTCTACAATCGCAAGGAGATCAAGGACGTCGTCGCCTACCTGCGCGTGCTGGTCAATCCCGACGACGACCTGAGCTGCCGGCGCATTCTCAACACGCCGACGCGGGGGATCGGGAAGACCAGCGAGGATCGCCTGGCGGCCGAGGCGGCGCGGCGCGGGGTCTCGCTGCTGGAGGCGACCCGCGAGCCGGAGGCGGCCGGGCTGACCGGGGCGCCCGCCAAGCGGGCGAAGGCGTTCGCCGGGATGATGGGCGCCCTCGCCGCCGACCCGGACCGCCCGATTGCGCAGATCGTCGAGGACGTCGTCCGCGGGAGCGGGTACGAGGCGTCGCTGGACGAGTCGACCGAGGACGGACGCCAGGCGCGGTCGAACATCGACGAGCTGATCTCCGACGCCGCGCAGTTCGACGAGCACGGCGCGACGCTGGCCGACTGGCTGGCGCAGGTCGCGCTGGTCAGCGACGCGGACCACGTCGCCGGCGGGGCGGGGGCGGTGACGCTGATGACCCTCCACGCCGCCAAGGGGCTGGAGTTCCCGGCCGTGTTTATGATGGGCTGCGAGCAGGGGCTCCTGCCGTTCAGCCGGTCGGACGAGCCGGGCGCCGCGCGCTTCCGCGGGACGCGCGACGCCGACCTAGAGGAGGAGCGTCGTCTGACGTTCGTCGGCATGACGCGGGCGCAGGACGCGCTGGTCCTCACCTGCGCCCGGCGGAGGATGATCCGCGGGCGAACCGTCCGCCAGGCGGCGTCGCAGTTCCTCGCCGAGATGGGCGACGCGGTCGAGACGGAGGACCTGACGCCGGGCGTCTCACCGGCCGGTGCGCGCCCCGTGAGCGGGGGCGGCTTCTACGCCGACGTCGATGAGCGACAGGTCATCGAGGCGATGGAGGACCGGGACGTCGAAGATCGCCCGCCC
>CAZADC010000646.1:0-460 GCA_964483755.1 uncultured Planctomycetaceae bacterium
GGGAGGTGGAAGCCTTCAGCCGGAGCATAACGTCCGAGATGCTCCGCAAGACGGTGACGCTGGCGGTGCTGTACGTCCTGCTGATCGGCGCGGTGACGATGCTGCTGTGCGCGGCCATGCCGAAACAGTATTTCATCGATGTGTTTTTCGAGGCGGTGAGCGCGTGCGGGACGGTGGGCCTGTCCACCGGCGTAACGCGAATCTTGAACGACACGTCGAAATTCATCATCATAGGCGGCATGTTCCTCGGAAGGCTCGGGCCTCTGACGCTGCTTCTGGCGCTGACCAGCCGGCTGAGACACGTGCGGTACGAGTACCCAAGCGAAGACGTGGTGATAGGATAAACACATGGGACGATTCGCCGTAATAGGACTCGGACGGTTCGGGATGCGCCTGGCGAGGCTGCTCGCTTCGGGCGGAGCGGAGGTGACGGCCATCGACTCCGACCGATCCCTCGTCG
>CAZADC010000646.1:470-1556 GCA_964483755.1 uncultured Planctomycetaceae bacterium
TACGCGGCCTGGGAGCAACTCCCCGGCAAGGAGATGACCGCCCTCGTCGAGAAGATCCGCGACGAGGTGGACCGCGCCGTCTGCCTCGACAGCACCGACGAGGAATCCCTCCGCGCACAGGGAATCGACAAGGTGGACACAGCCATCGTCGGGATCGGAGCGGACTTCGAGGCCGCCACGCTCGCCACCGTCGTGCTCAAGCAGATCGGCGTTCCGCAGGTCATCACCCGCGCTACAACAAGCGTGCGGGGGGACATACTCTCGCGAATCGGGGCCGACGACATCGCCAACCCCGAACGCGAGTCCGCCGAGCGATGGTGCAACAAACTGCTCGCCCCGTCCATCATGGAGCGCATCGCGCTGGCCGAAGGCTACAGCCTCGCGCAGGTCGCCGCGCCGGAGAGCTTCTACGGAAAGTCGCTCAAGGAACTGGCGATACTCACAAAGTACAAGGTGAACGTGATCGCCATCCGCCGCGCAGCCGAACAGGCCGAAAAGCAACCCGAGCCGCCCAAGGCCAATGGCAAGGCCGAAAAAACGCCGGACAAGAAGCACTACGTTATCTCCGTCCCCATGGCCGACACCGTGATCCAGCCCGGCGACGTCCTCCTGCTTATCGGCAGCGACCAGGCAATAGCCAACTTCCCGTCATAGGCCGATCGCCCTGAAAAGGGAACCGGCTCCGCAGCCGTTCCGCGGCGCCTCTCCCCTTTTCCCGCCTGGGCCACTCTTGCCGTCCAAAATCTGCGCAACTTGTCGGGCAATGCCTTGGCGAAGTCGGATCCGCCGAAGGCCCTGAGCACGGTCGAAGGGCGGATCGATGTTTCTCACCGAAAGCTGCCGCAAACTGCCATCTTCTGCCGTTTTCTGCCTTTTTCTGCCGAGTAGTGCCGCGCATTTCCACGTATTGCCGCGTATTGCCGCGTATTGCCATGTTTATATTGGCTGCAACGCATTTATGGACAATAGGTTGCGCCAAAATCGCCGCCCGGAGGACCCCAAAAACGTTTAGCTTTAAATTAAAGATGGGGTAATTGACCGAGTATTACGAGACTGCGCGCCGTGAATCCGCAAAACTGTGCAATC
>CAZADC010000647.1:0-1554 GCA_964483755.1 uncultured Planctomycetaceae bacterium
CCGGCGACGTACGATACGCCTGGAAGCGGGCGGCGTCACTGCCCTTGACGGTCAGTTCCACCTGCTTGTCGTCGTCGGAGTGGTTGATCAGCACGACGGCATCGGGATTGTCGGTCCCGTTGCCGGCGAAGCGGACCATGTTCCGCAACGAACGCGCCAGCACGACGAGGAACGCGATGAAGAGGACGAACACGGCAATGCCGCCCTGCTCCAAAGCGAAGAGATACCCGTTGTGGATGCCGTACCCGCCACGGAACATCAGCGTGCCGCCCGGCCAACTGTGAGGGACCACGTAGAAGCCGCCGCCGATGAAGGGCAGGCGCAGGCCTTGCCAGCGATAGGCCGACAGGGAGTACCCGGTGCCCAGAGCCCGGGCCCAGATCGAGTTCGACCAGCCTTCTTTCCGCGTCATCAGCCGTTCGAAGGTCAGCGAACTCTCCGCGAGCGAAGACGTGCTCAGCAGCGACGGGCCCAAGAGCACCACCGGCACGAGGATCAGCACCAACACCGCGATGATGGTGAATTTCGCCGACGCGCGGCTCTGGAGCAGCAGGGAGACCCAGCCCACCAGAGCGGCGAGGATGCCCGTGCGCGACCCGCAGAAGAAACTCGGCCAGACGACGAAGAGCCCTAGGAGGAACATACCGATCCGCTGCAGCGGCTGCCGAATGGTCGCGGCCCGTGCTATCGTGACAACCGAGGCCATCGCGCTGAACATCGCCACGTGGAAGTAGTTGTTCCCCAAGCTACTAAACAGCGACCCGGGCGTGGTCGTGAAGGTTTTGCCGGTCTTGCCGACCAACTCCACCTCCTGCGTGCTGCCGCCGCGAAGATACTCGGGCACGGCGTAAAGAGCGACCACGAGTCCCCCAAGGATCATAAAGGTCCATACCTTCCGCTTCTGCCGCTCATCCATCGGCATGTGAACGAAGACGTAAATCACCAGCAGCCCCTGCAGGTACTTGCCGGCGTACCACAGGGAGTACTTGCCCCAGTACCATGGAAGCCAAGGCTGCCAGATGACTGCGAAGAAGGTGAAGAAGGCGATAATCCAAGCCCAGAGGCGGAAGAACTTCGGCACCCGCCCGGCGGCCCGGAGGCCCGGCAGCATGAACAATGTCCACACCGTGACGAGGTCGAAGAGGCGCGGATTCACCCGGTCCATGCTCGTGATCTCGACCAGTGCGCGCTCGTAGGCGAATGAAAGCACCACGGCGCACATCCAGACGATCTGTCCGACTGTCGCCTGCTGGACCACCGGCTGTTCATAGGCCAGCGCCGCGTCGCATGTTGGAGTGGCCGCGCGCAGTGTTATCAACATCGTCCTCTCACCCTCGCGGTCGGGGTTGGGGCCGCCCGACCTACCGCTTCTCTCCATCGATCTTCTCTGAAACAATATAACCTATTCGCGGCTCCCGGCGCGAAGCGATCCCGCCAGCCCGGCGGTAAGGAACCTCTGCAGTGTAAAGGCCATATTGACCGGGATTTCCCGGATGACCTTGCCCGGCTACGCCGCCGGGCCATTTCAGACGCATTGTACTGCCCCCCCCCCGC
>CAZADC010000648.1:0-1553 GCA_964483755.1 uncultured Planctomycetaceae bacterium
AACCCGCCGACGGACGCAACCTCCGCGACGCCCTCCGCCGACGACAGGGCGTAACGGACCGTCCAGTCCTGGATCGTCCGAAGCTGCTCGATGTCCCACCCGCCGACGGGCTCTCCGTCCGGGTCGCGACCCTCCAGCGTGTACCAGAAGATCTGCCCCAGCGCGGTGGCGTCCGGACCGAGCCCGGGGCGGACGCCGTCGGGCAGCGTATCGGCCGGCAGGCTGGCGAGCTTCTCGAGGATGCGCGACCGGGACCAGTGGAAGTCGACGCCCTCCTCGAAGATGACGTAGATCGTCGAGAAGCCGAACATCGAGCTGCTGCGGATGGTGCGCACGCCCGGCACGCCCAGCAGCGAGACGCTCAGCGGGTAGGTGATCTGGTCCTCGACGTCCTGCGGCGACCGCCCCGCCCAGCGGGTGAAGACGATCTGCTGGTTCTCGCCGATGTCGGGAATCGCGTCCACGGGCACCGGGCCGAGCAGCTCGGCGTCCGCGCCGGCGAAGCCCCAGTCGAACGGCGCAACCAGCGCGCCGACCCACACGACGGCCGCCACGCCCAGCAGGACAATCAGCCGGTTGTGCAGGCACCACCCGATGAAACGCCCCATCAGTGTGCGCCGCTCCGGTCCGGGCGCAGGCGGCGGCGCAGGCGTCGCGTCGGCGGGACTACTCATGGACGTGCTCCCCGTCGGTGTGGTCCTGGTCCGCGTCCGGGTCGGCGCCGGCGTCCGGCGGCGCGTATGTTTGCGTGACGCTTCCGCACCTGGGCATCGCCGCCCCGAAGTACGGGTTGTGCACCGCATCGCTCGCCTGCAGCCAGTTCGCGCCCCGACCGTCGAACGCCATCGGGCAGCGCAGCTCGTAGGCGGGCGCGTCCGGCGGCGCGCCGAACCGCTTCAACATCGCGGCCGTCTCCTCGCTGAGCAGCGCAAACTCACCCCGCGCCGCCTCGATCGTGCTGGCCTCCGCCACCGCGCCCGCCAGCTTGCCCAGCGCCCCGGCCGCGGCCTCCCATCCCTCGCGTCCGGGATCGTCCAACGCGGCCGGATCGACGTCCTCGACGCGCCGTCGGAGCTCGTTCGCCGCGTCCCGCGCGGCCGCGAAATCGTCGCTCGCCAGCGCCTCGGACACCGCATAGTAGGACGCGAGCAGCGGCGCGAGCTGCCGGCGGAAGGCCGGCGGGGCGGGCTCGCCGGGCGCCAGATCCTCCGCGCCGGGGCGGGTGGTCGCCGCGGGCGATTCGTCGGTCGGCATCATCATGCTCGGGCGCGCCTGGATCTGCAGGGCGCTGTCGATCTTGAAGTTGCCGCGCGTGACGACCCGCTCGCCCTCCTCGAGCCCGGTGCGGACGATGTAGTAGTCGCCCGCCCTCGGTCCGAGGGTGACGACCCGCCCGTGATAGGTGGGTGCCTCGGCGTACGGGTCCTCCACGTACACCACCGCCCGCGTGCCGGTCTTCAGCACCGCCGAGGCGGGGACCACCAGCGGGCGATCGGCCGGCTCGGGGCGCACGCCGACGTAGCCCAGCGATTCGCTGCGGACGAGAGGCATTT
>CAZADC010000649.1:0-293 GCA_964483755.1 uncultured Planctomycetaceae bacterium
CTACCCGGAGACGATTCCACCTTATACCCGCGCCCAGTTTTTGGGGACAAGCTCAAGGTGCTCGAACGGCGTAGCGTCCGGGCCTGCAGCTCGGCGTTGAACTCGTTCTGTTTCAGTGTCGAGCGGGTCAGTTGCACTCCCGGATAGCCCGCCAGCGGTACGACCTTGCGATGTTCGTTCTCGCACGCGAAATCAATCAACCGCTTCATCTTGGTACTCCGTGGTCAGTTGACTGCCGAACCGATCCATTTGCTGGTGGACGGGGACTGTCTCGCTCTCGCTGACTGTCGCCG
>CAZADC010000649.1:303-1529 GCA_964483755.1 uncultured Planctomycetaceae bacterium
CGATCAACGTTCCGCCTCATCATTCTCTTGCGGGGCAAAGCCGGGCTCATAGATGGACACGGAACAGCTTCCCTTCCAGCCCGGTGTTCAGGTAGTAGATCAGGTTGACGATCGCCCATCGGGTAGCTCCGGAATCCAACTGCAGGTATTGCTCCGCTGACTTCCCTGTTCTCTTGGAACCGCATCTGGGTCTCGGCCAAGCCCGTCCGCCTCAGAGGGCCTTGCCCTTCAGGGCTCGATCACGTCAATGTCGAGCGTCCGACACATCAGCCGCAGGTGCTCCCTGCAGTCGCCGTAGACCATGTGAATGTGGTTGCTTCGGAGTTGCTCGACAAACGCCGGGCCGGTGCAGTCCAGCTCCACGAACACCTGCGGCTGCTGATAGTTCAGCTCGCGCAGCGCCTCGCGATCACGTTCGACGGCCCGTCCGCCGGTGACGAGCATGACGTCGCGGCCGGCGACACGACCGAGGCGGGCCAAGGTGACGGTGCCCGGTCTGGCGACGTACTGCGGGCAGGCCCCGCCGATTTTCCACTCGAATTCCTGAAGACCTTCGGTGACCCAATACACGTCCTTGCGACTGGGGGCAAAGTCGGTCGGCTGCGATCCGCAGTTGCATAACGTCAGGCGACCTTCCTCGTGGTCCATGCCGAGCACGTCGGTGAACAGCGTCGGCCCGCCGGAGAGCATCTTGAGCATCTGCATGGTCAGGGCGCCGTTGGCGTCGGCCTCGCAGCCGCACACGAAGCTTTCCTTCCGGCCGAAGCCGTCGCTGCAGTCGTTGAACATCGCGTGGGCCACGCAGAAGGTCGTATGGAAGCTCGGCATGTCCGGAAGGCATTTGACGGCGATGAAGTCGTAGCCCTTCTCGCGCACCAGCTCGCGCAGCGCCAGGTAGAGCTTGATCTGCGCGAGCATCACCTCGTCGGAGGGGACGACCTTTCCGAACTCCTTCTTCATCCAGGCCAGGAAGTCCGCCGCCTCGTCGTCCGGCATGTCCTTCGCCCGCTGCACGACGACCCCCTGTTCCCAGTTGTCCGTGTCGATGCCGAATTTCCGGCGCCAGTGCAGCGGATCGAACAGGGCGGTGTACATGCCCATGCACCGCATGCCGCCGATGCCGAACGTCTGGCCCCGCAGGCGCGTCGCCGCGGCGTAGGAGCGGCACAGAAGGTCCAGCCGCCCCAGGAAGTCGTCCACCGCCTCGGCGGTGATGTTGAGCGGCG
>CAZADC010000650.1:0-1527 GCA_964483755.1 uncultured Planctomycetaceae bacterium
AATCGATGATCTCCACGCCATCCATGTCCGGCAGCCCAAGGTCAAGGATGATCACGTCTGGGGGGCGCGACCTCAGCATCACCATCGCCTGTCGTCCCGTTTGAGCTTCGACCAGGCGATACCCCTCTCCATCGAGAGAGGCACGCAAGAATCGGCGAATTCCCGGCTCATCCTCGATGACGAGTATCAGTGGGCGGTCAGGAGACATTTGCCCGCCTTCCTTTGTTGCCTGGTTCACCCAAATCAACAGGAGAGGGGCGCTTGCCCGCTGTGGGCAGAATGAACTTGAATACCGCACCCCCGTCCGGGCGAGGTTCAGCCCAGATTCGCCCCCCGTGCGCCAGGACGATTCCGCGACTGATTGCCAATCCCAACCCAGCTCCACGTGCCCCGTCTACTTGGGCTTGCTGCCCACGATAGAACTTGTCGAACACCCTTTCACATTCCTCGGGACTGAGCCCGATGCCATGATCCGCTAGCGAGACTTCTACGCCTGTCTGGGTCTGCCGTACGGCTATCTCGATCGGCGACGCATCAGGCGAGTACTTCACTGAGTTATTCAATAAGTTCTGCAAGACCTGTTCGATCAATAGGCCATCCATTGGTGCCCACACCGTCTCGTTTTCGGGAAGATGGACATCCACTCGCCTTCCCCGGAGGCCGCCTTCCTGCCGGTCCAGTGCCGATCCGATGACTTCATCGACGGCCTGCCACTGCTTCTCGATTCGGAGGCTCCCTGACTCGAGACGAGTCAGTTGTAGGAGATTCTCAAGCAACTGGTTGAGCCGGCCAGCTTCCTCTCGGATGCCTTCCGCAAGCTCTTTGCGTGTTCTCTCGTCAAGACTCTGATCCGCCAGTGTGCTGGCCGAGCCGGCGATCGATGTAAGCGGCGTACGAAGGTCATGCGATACCGCGCTCAGCAGTGAGCTCCGCAACTTCTCAGCCTCCGCCTGCGCGAGCATGGTCTGTGATTCGTGAGCAAGCCGGTCTCGCTCCAGGGCTAGCGCAATCTGCGTCGCAATGACCTTGAGAAGCTGCCGACGTTCGAAGCTCACCAGCTGCTCAGAGTCATCGGGGCGCCACGCGAGTACGCCGACGGTTGCATCGGGCGTACTCAGCGGGATGTACAGGGCTTGCGCATCCGGAATCGCATCGGTTCCCCAGCCCGCCATCTGCCGATGCTCGAAGACCCACTTGGCTGCCTCGTAGGCCTCTGTCCAGTCGTCGACGTCGACGGTCTGTCTACTGGTAATTCGCAAGTCCCCATCCCGTACAAGGAAGAAGACGATCTCGCCGCTGAAGATGGAGACGAGCTCCTCCTTGGCGGCCTGCACAAGCTGGAGCTCGCCAGGAATCCCAGCCAGACGCCCACTGACTCGATAGAGCAACTCCGTTCGGCGCTCCTTCTCGCGTGACAAGCTGATCTGGTCGCGGATCCTCGCAGTCAACGCGCTGACAACCAGCGTGATGACTAGCATGACCGCGAAGGTGTAGATGTACTCTGGGTTGTCGACCACGAACGTCAAG
>CAZADC010000651.1:0-1524 GCA_964483755.1 uncultured Planctomycetaceae bacterium
TTCGCCCGGCAGGACGGCGTCGCCGTGCTGTTCGACGGGGAGATCTACAACGACCGCCCCGACGGAAAGAGCGACGCCGAGGTCGCCCTCGAACTCTACCGCGAGCACGGGCGGACCTTCGCCGCGCACCTTCAGGGCGTGTTCGCCTGCGCCGTCCGCGACGGCGACGAGCTGCTGCTCGCCCGCGACGCGGTGGGCGTCCGCCCACTCTACTGGGGCGCCATGGCCGGCGGCGACCTGTGCTTCGCCTCCGAGATCAAGGCCCTCGTCGGCCTCGCCGAGAGCATCGAGGACCTGCCGCCCGCGACCACGATGTCCAGCCGGTCGGGGCTGGCGGGGTACGTCGCCCGGTACCCGGACGTCACCGTGCCGGCGGACTTCGAGTCGGGCGTGACGGCCGTGCGCGACACGCTGATGCGCTCTGTCAAGCGGCGCCTCGACGACGGCGCCATCGGCGCCTGCCTATTGAGCGGCGGGCTCGACAGCTCCATCAACGCCGTGGCGGCGTACGAACTCGACCATCGCATGCCGCTGGTGACGGTGGGCATGGAAGGCGCCCCGGACGTCGAGAACGCGAAGCTTGTGGCCGAGCACCTGGGCGCCGAGCACCACATCCACCTGTACACGCTGGACGACATCGCGGCGTCGGTGCAGCGGGCGGTGCGCACGCTGGAATCGTTCGACGAGGACTGCGTCAGCGGGACGATCAGCAACCTGTTCGCCTCGGGCAAGGCCCGCGAGTTCACCAACTGCATCCTGAGCGGCGAGGGTGGCGACGAGCTGTTCGGCGGCTACCACCTGCTCAAGGACCTGCCCACCGAAGCGAGGCGGCTCGACATGATGCACCGCCTCATCGCCGTCGCCTACAACACCGCGCTGCAGCGGCTCGATAGGGCCATGATGGGCAACGGCATCACCTACCGCACGCCGTTCATCGACACCGAGGTCATCGCCCTCGCCCAGCAGCTCCCCGTCCGCTGGAAGATCCACGACGGCGGGCAGGGCGCGTGGATCGAGAAGCACATCCTGCGCGAGGCGTTTCGGGACCTGCTGCCCGACAAGATCTACCGGCGGGTGAAGCTGCGCTTCGCGGCCGGCACGGGCACCGACGACCGCATGGACGAAGTCGCCAAAGACAAGCTCGACGGCGTTGACTTCAACGAGCAGACGCGAAGCACCGAGGGCGGCTACCGGCTGAATTCGCCGAAGGAACTGTGGTACTACCGGTTGTTCAAGCAGGACTTCCCGGGCCTGCATTTCGAGACGCTCGTCGGCCGCTGGGACCCGGGCAAGTAGCCCCCGGCCCCCCGACGAGCGGATCGAAGCGAAGGAGCGTTCTACCGATGTGCGGCATTGTGGGTATCTGGGGGCGCGAGGAGCGGGAAACCGTCGGGGAGATGATGCGCCGGCTGACACACCGCGGCCCGGACGCCGACGGCGTGCGGACGGATGGTCACGGCACGCTGGGGCACCGGCGGCTGTCGATCATCGACCTGGCCGGCGGCAACCAGCCGATATACTCGG
>CAZADC010000652.1:0-1520 GCA_964483755.1 uncultured Planctomycetaceae bacterium
GATCTTGATGATGCTTGCCGCAAGGGACATGACGGCTCGCAGTACGGGGCGATGGCTACGTCCTCGCAGCCGCAGCCGGCGTAATCGCGCGAGTAGGCGGAACGAGTCTGCTCCTGGATCTCCGCCTGCGTGATGATCCGCTTGCCTTCGGCGGGACGGTTCTTCTGAGACCACGTTCCGAGCACGCTCAGTGCCAGATCCTCCGAGAGACCGGCTTTTCGTAGATGACTGGCCAGGCGGAAGCATGCCACTCGCTGGTAGTCACTTACGCCGCCGGCCAGCATCTTCTGGGCACAGGGAGGAAGGCCGAAGCTTCCGCGCGTCTCGGATCGAGAGGATTGAGAGGCTTCCTTCGGCGCTTCTGCAGGCTCCCGATCGAGTTCGTTGATCTCGATGGTCTCATCGAGTTGCGATTCCGTGATGCGCCGAACGCCGGCCAGCACGTCCCACTGGTTGGGATACGGGTGGAATCCCGCGTCCGGATCGACGAAGACGGTTCGCCCCTGGAAGACGAGCTTGCCGAACAGCGGCGCGTTGATGAAGTTTCCGAACTGTTCGCCACCGACAAGTCGATCCTGCTTGGGGAAAACCTCTGTATTCGGGACGCCGATGTCGGCCAGAATGGCGTTGACGACCATTCGAGCCTTCGCGGCCAACACGCCCGGATGCGGGAAGAACAACCAGGCGTGCCAGCCCTTGCTCTTGGACCGTTCGAGGTAGGCTTCGAGGCCGTACTGCATGGCTTGGCGAATGAACTCCAGCGGTGGCGAGGTGTCTTCACTGTCGAAGTCGGCGGCCGCAGCCAACGTCCTGTCTTCGTTCAGCAAGTAGACGCCGTACGGCTGCTGACCCCTGAGATGCCGCAGGAGTACCTTGCTGGTGACCGGCGCCTTGGCCTGCCACGCCCAGCCCGTCGCGGGGTCATACGTGCCGTACACGTGCTTGAGTCCCGAGAAACAGCTCGCGAACAGCTTGAGCTTCTCGGCCGTCGTTCTGTCTGTCGCGTTACTCATGGCTACGATGCTCTCCTTATTGATCAGGGGCTTCGTAGGCATGGGCGGAGGAGTGGGGCCGGGGATTTCAGTCGTCGCTCTGATCGCGCCAGAACTCCGCGAGGCTGGTGGGCGACATACGGCCCTCAGTGCCGAGATGGAGATTCAGTAGGCCGAAGACGTCATCGGCGAAGTGCGTCGGACTGCTGGATGCAACCTCAGGCGGCAGGACGTCGGCCAGGCGAGTGAACAGAAGCTCGACCATCGCACACCGGACCGGCCACGGAGAGGCATCGATCCAGCGAGCTTCGACCCAGCGAGTGTACTCCTGGCGACACCGGGCCTTGATCGTCTCGGCGAGATGGGCGATCACCATCGCTGCGCCCGGCGAGTCCTCATCGGCTGCATCCACCATCGCCGCTGAGTATCCGTCAGGGCAATCCCCCTGGTACCCCGTCCGAAGTAGCATCATCGCCTCGTCCCGGGCCTGGGATGACGTGAGCGTTCTCCTGGCTGCCCAGGTAACCT
>CAZADC010000653.1:0-1517 GCA_964483755.1 uncultured Planctomycetaceae bacterium
TATCGCAAGCCCGCGCCGCACGGCTTCCGACGGCTGTGCGAGCTGCTGGAGGTTTCGCCGCAGCGGGCGGTGTTCGTCGGCGACGATCCGCGGTGGGACATCGTCGGCCCGCGCGAACTCGGCATGGACGCGCTGCTGATCGACCGCTTCGGGGAGCGGTTCGACGGCGAACGGGCCGATCTCACCACGCTCGCCGACCTGCCTGAACTCATCGCGTCAAGGCGATGAGTATGTCCGCCGTCGCTATTCCGTCAGCCAGAGCCACGCCGACACGCCGCGCGGATAGTACCGGCTGCCCATCGCCTCGCCCGTCGCGGAGTTGATCTGGTCGCACATCGCGAACCGCCCGCACCCCGGCGTCGACTGCCATTGCGCGTGCACCGCGTCGGCAGCGACGGCCGCGTCGTTCAGGGCGTCGGGAAAGAGCCTCCGCGTGACGTGCTGGGCGATCGCCGTCTTCGAGAACCACGTGTTGTCCGACGTGCTGGACATCTTCCACGCGCCGCTCTCGACGTCGAGGCAGACGCCCGGCGTCAGCACGGCCCGCATGTGCCGGCCGAGGCGTTCAATCAGCTCGCCGAAGCGGCCGTCGCGGGCAACGACGTCCTCCATGCCGAGCTGCAGCGGATACACCAGGCCCTCGACAGCCTGGAGGATGCGCGATTCGTTGTCCGCCTCGAAGACGGCCGGGAACGTGCCCGACTCCTCGTCGAACCGCTCGACGAGCGTCGCCGCCAGCCGGTCGGCCGCGCGGGCGGCGTCGGCGGACCCGTCCGCCTCGCCCAGCCGGTCGAGCGCACGCTCCAGCAGGACCCACGCGGCGAGCGTCTTGACCGCCAGGTACAGATTGTTCCGCGCCTGTCCGAGCGACACGTCCAGGCTGTCGTAGGTGGTGATCTCCGCTCCCTCCGGCCCGCACCGGTCGGAGTCCCACTTCATCAGCCCGTCGCGGGCGTCCGGGTCCGGGTCGTCGCGACGCAGCAGGCTTTCCACACAGTCCAGCACGATCTGCCTGTGCGACGCCAGCCAGTCGCAGTCGTCGGCCCGCTCGGCGTAGTACACGGCGCAGCACACCCAGTTGACGAGCTGCTCGCAGGTCATGTGGCTGAAGCAGCCGGACAGGTCGGTGCATTCGTAGCTGGACCGTCCCGGCGGGGAGAACTGGTCGGCGACGCCCATGTCGTGGGTGAAGCTGACGCCGCCCTCGGCCCGGCGCCCGTCCGGCGTGTGGATTCCGTCGCGGTAGGAGTAGCGCTCCACGAACAGGTCCAGCGCGTTGCGGACCGCCCACGGCCAGTTCGCCGTCTCGAAGAACAGGTGATCGACCGTCAGGTCGAACGTGTTCATCATGCGGTACTCGCCCTCGTTGACGACCCACAGCGGCCGGCCGTCGCGCATCAGCAGCTCGGTGCTGCCGAGGTAGCTGTGCGTCGCCTGGGCGAGGAGGAACTGCTGGTCGGGCGACAGGCCGCTGTCCCGCAGCTCGGCGTCGCGCTTGTCGGCGAGGGCGACGTACT
>CAZADC010000654.1:0-1513 GCA_964483755.1 uncultured Planctomycetaceae bacterium
CGAAATGACTTGGCACGACCAGTACAATCCCATGCGCGCCATCCGTACGCTCCGCTACAAATACATCAAGAACTTCGGCAGACGCCCCGCCGTGTATCTCCCCGTTGACATCTACACGGAACAGGCCGGCATCTGCATGGCACCGGAATACTATTACCATGTGCGAAAACCCGAAGAGCTTTACGATTTGGAAAACGATCCACTGGAGCAACATAACCTATCGGAGAACCTACAGTACAGTAGAATCCTCCTCGATCTGCGCGACAAAGTCGCCGCGTGGATGGAGCACACCGGCGATCCGCTCTGCAACGGTGATGTCGCCCCCACTCCCGCTCAGCGAAGAAAGGTGGAATGGACGCCATATTTTAACTGAAGATGAGAACCGTTTTGTCATAATGCATATTCGTGACGCTTCACCCGTCTGCAACGGATTGTACCGGCAGCGGCGAGAGTTGGCCGGTGGTCAGGTAGGTCCGCAAGGCGGGCGCGATCTTCGCGAGCGGGTCCTGGCCGCGAAGCTTCAAGGTCCGATAGATGCTCATCAGCACGGCCGCGCCCTTCTCGCTGCGGTTGCACTGGCTGATCTTCCGGAGGATCACGGCCGGGCGGATCATCCGCTCGGCGAGATTGTTGTCGAACGTCACGTCGGGATAGTCCAGGAACGTGAACAGTTGATCGATGTGCTTCCGCAATCGCCCCGCCAGCCGGGCCGCGTCGAGGTCCGCATAGGCCGCCTCGGCCAGCGCCACCAGCCGCCGGTCGATCCGCCGAATCCGCGAGGCGTACTTCTGCGGCGTGAAGTCCGCCCGCTTCCGCAGGCGAATCCCATCCCGCACCAGGCGGCGAAGCTGCTTGGCGAACGCCTTCCACTCGTCCGACGGGTTCTCCTCGTCCACCTTCTCCAACTCCCGCAGCAGGGGCACCAGGCAACACTGCCGCTCCGTGGCGAAGGCGTTGTACGCCGGCCAGAAGTCCGTGATCAGCACCCCGTCGAACGCCTCGGCGAAGAACTTCTCCAGCGCCGGAGACCCCCGGCTTCGGTCCAGAAGATAGTAGCACGACCGCCGGTTGGCAAAGCACCACAGCCACCACGTCGCCCCGTTCATCCGCCAGCCGGTCTCGTCGGCGTGAAGATGGGCCGAGGCGCGGGCCTCGTCTCCGATCTGCACGTACCACGGCTCGAGCCCCTCCGCCAGGCGCTGCCAGGCGGCCACCAGGCCCCCGGCCGACAGGCGGGTCTGGAACTGCCCGCCCAGAAGCTCCTGCACCTGGGAGATGCTCACGCCCACGCCATAGTGCAGCCAACTGCTCAAGGCCACCGTGCGATGGCCGATCCGCGCGTTGGGCAGGGCGTCGGGGACGACCGGCTCGACGTGCTTCCTGCACTTCGGGCAATAGTCCCGGTGCACGGTGTGCTCGGTGACGACGGTCCGCAGGTCTTCGAGAAGATCCTCAACGGTCCGCGTCCGCTTGCGGCGGCGCCGCTGGAGTTCACCGCCGCAGCCGGGGCAGC
>CAZADC010000655.1:0-1513 GCA_964483755.1 uncultured Planctomycetaceae bacterium
ACGCTCGGCCCCGGCGTTTCCCCGTCCCAGCGGGAGTTGTTGTAGAACAGGTGCTGATCCACGACCACGGACTCGACGCCCTGGATCGTCACCGTGACCGTGGCCGTATCGGCGGCCCCGCTTGCGTCGGAGATCGTGTAGCTGAACGTGTCGGTGTCGCTCTCGCCGCCCGCCAGGCCCCGGAAGATGTCGCCCGGGTCGTACGTGAAGCTGCCGTCCGCGGCCACGCTCACCACCGCCCCCTTGGAACTGGCGGCATCGAAGGCGGTAACCTCGACCGAATCCGTCGTGTCCGGGTCGGAGTCATTGGCCAGGACGCCCGGAGCGGCCAGCGTCAGCACGGTGTACTCGTTCGTCTCGTAGCTGGGGTCGCCGGGAACAGTCGGATCATCGGCGGCAATGGGCGGGTCGTTCACCCCGGTGACGGTCACCGTCACCGTGGCCGTGTCGGCGGCCGCGGCGTCGCTTAGGGTATACGTGACGCTGGTGTCGCGCGACTCGCCGGCCGCCAGGTCGTCGAAATCGCCGCCCGGGTCGAAGGCCAGGGCGCCGGCCGCGTCGATCGTGAACGTCCCCCCGCTGCTGCCGGCCACGCCGAGCCCCACGTTGCCGCTTAGGCCGTTCACTTCGGTGACCGAGAGAAGGGCCCCGTTGGGGTCGCTGTCCGGGCCGCTGCCGTTGTCGGCCAGGACGCTCTGGCCGGAAAGCGGCGTCTTCTCCCCGGTCGTGAAGGCGTCGTCCGCCGCGGTGGGCGCCGCGTTGGTCACGCTGATCGTGAAGCTCTGCGCGCTGGTGTTCCCCGCGGCGTCTTCCGCCTGGACCGTCACCTGGTGGCCGGTCGCCGTCTCGTAGTCCAACAGGCTGCTGTCCAGCACGCTCACCACGCCGGTGCCCGGGTCGATCTGGAACCGGCCCCCCGCGTCGTCGGTCAGGCTATAGGCGATCGTCGAAGGCGGGCTGTCGGTCGACGAGGCGGTCAGGCCCACCCGGGTTCCCGCGGCCGCCCCTTCGGCCACCGCGTCGGCCGCCGCGTCGCTGTCGGCCGGCACCGACGGGGCCAGGTCGTCGGCCACCGTGATCGTCAACGCCTCCTGATACGTCCCCGAGTGGCCGTCGTCGGCCTCTACCCGCACGGAATACGTCCCGGCGGCCATCGCCGAGGCGTCGTCGGCCCGCAGGCTGCTGCCGGAAATGCTAAACAGGCCGTTGTCCGCGTCGCCCGTGCCGGCGACCAGGCTGTAGGTGTGCGTGTCGGACGTGTCCGGGTCGGCTGCCGAGAGGCCGCCCACCAGGGCGTCGGCGCCGCCCGACTGGTTGACCGTGCTATTGGAGAGAACGATGTCCGTCGGCGGGTCGTTCGCTCCCGTGACGGTCACCGTCACCGTGGCCGTGTCGGCGGCGCCGAACGGGTCGGTGGCCTCGTAGGTGATTGTTCCGGACGCGGAGTGGCCTACGCCCAGGGCGGCGAAGTTGCCGGAGGGGTCTAGCGCGAGGGATCCGTCGGAGTAGATGG
>CAZADC010000656.1:0-1513 GCA_964483755.1 uncultured Planctomycetaceae bacterium
GGACCGAGCGCCACGCAGGCGACTGACGAAGCGGCCAGCACGCCCGCCATGGCGACCGACACCCACAGCATGCTGCCGCCCGTCGCCCGGCACAGCAGCAGATACGCCCCCGCGACCGCCAGCGAGCCCCACGTGCCGGGCATGAGCGGCAGGTAGCCCGTCCCCAGACCGGTCACGAGCAGCTTGCCGAGCGTCCTATTCACATTCGCCCTCCGCGCCGACCAGCAGCTTTCTCGCCCGCCCGACGTACACCAGCCCGCTGAGCACCGTGGCGATGACGGCCAGCCACACGAGCACGAACTTCAGAATGACCGCCCAGCGGACGTGCGGGAGGTTCGCCATCTGGTACAGCGCGGCGCAGATCGCCACCGACTGGAGGAACATCTTGATCTTCCCGGCCGAGGTGGCGGGGAACTTCCTGCCCTGCGACTCGCTGTACCCCCGCACGGCCGAGACGATGAACTCCCGCGCCATGACCACGACCACCATCCACGCCTGCACGCCGGAGAACATGCCGCCGGTCAGCCAGTCCGGGAGACGGTGGTCATGGATGCTCGTGTGACTCACCAGGCCAATCTCCATCGGAAGGCGCATCACGTAGTTCGCGCCGACGAGCATCGCGAACGCGCCGACGACCAGCACCTTGTCGACGAACGGGTCCACGATCCGCCCGAACGCGCTGGTCCACTGGTACTTGCGGGCGATGTACCCGTCCAGGACGTCCGTGATGCCTGCGACGATGTAAATGGCAAACGCTGTGTTGAGAAGCCAGCGCCCGGTGACGGTGCCCTGCTCGTAGAGCCCCAGCAGCACGAAGAACACCCCCGCCAGGACGATCCGCCCGACGGTAAGCTGGTTGGGCAGTTTCCAGTTCATGCGCTCACCCGCTGCGCCGCCGCGACGGCGGCTCATTCGCCTTCGACGGCCCGGACGATCAGGTCGTAATCGTCGACGCCGACCACGCGGGCGGGCACGGTCCGCCCCGCCGGCCGGAGGTTCTCGAACAGGCACACGCTGTCGACATCCGGCGCCTGACCGGCGTGCCGCCCGACGCTGCGCCCGTCCGGCAACTCGCCGTCGACCAGCACGTCGACCCGCCGTCCGATCTTACGCCGATTGGACTCGAAAGCAATCTCCTGCTGGGCGAGCATCAGCCGCTCGGCCCGCTCGGCCTTGACGTCGTCGCTCACCGCGCCGTCCATCCCGGCCGCAGGGGTGCCCGGCTCGGGAGAGAACTCGAACGCGCCGAGCTGCTCGAACCGCCTCGCCCGGACGAACTCCAGCAGCTCCTCGAACTGTCCGTCCGTCTCGCCGGGGAAGCCGACGATGAACGTCGTGCGCAAAGCCACCTCAGGCACGGCGCGCCGCAGCTCGGTAAGCCGCTCGGACAGCGGCCCCGCGGGGTCGGGACGGTGCATCGCGCGAAGCACCTCGGGATCGGTGTGCTGGATCGGCATGTCCAGGTACTTGCAGATGCGCGGCTCGCCGGCAAAGGTCTCGATGAACTCGTGCG
>CAZADC010000657.1:0-1501 GCA_964483755.1 uncultured Planctomycetaceae bacterium
GGCCGAGAAAGTCACCCCCGAGATCATCAACTTCATGCGCAAATACGGCGGCGGGCAGATCTGCCTGCCGATGACCAACGAGCGCGCCGACCGCCTGGCGCTCTACCCGCAGGCTTCGGAGAACACGTCGCGGTTCGGCACGGCGTTCACGGTGTCCGTCGACGCCGCGACGGGCGTGACGACGGGAATCTCCGCCGCGGACCGGGCGCGGACCGTCGAGGTCGCCTGCCGCGAGGACGCCCGCCCGGAGGACCTGGTCCGCCCCGGACACATGTTCCCGCTTCGCGCCCGCGACGGCGGGGTGCTCGTCCGCGCCGGGCAGACCGAGGGCGGCGTGGACCTCGCCCGCCTCGCCGGGCTCAAGCCGGCAGCCGTCATCTGCGAGATCATGAACGAGGACGGCACGATGGCGCGGCGGGACGACCTGGAGGCGTTCTGCGAGCGTCACGACCTGAAGATGTGCACCGTGGCGGACGTCATCCGCCACCGCCTGCGGAGCGAGCGGCTGATCGAACGGGGCGTCGAGATCGACCTGCCGCTGGAGATGGCGACCTTCCGCCTGATCGCGTACACCTCCGTCGTCGATCCCCAGCCGCACGTGGCGCTGTGCCTCGGCGGGGTCGGCGAGCTGGACGACGCGGGCCGGCCGATCGTGCACGACGAGCCGGTCCTGGTCCGCGTGCACAGCGAGTGCCTGACCGGTGACGTGTTCGGCTCGCTGCGGTGCGACTGCGGCCCGCAGCTCAGGACGGCTTTGCAGAAGATCGTCCGCGCCGGCAAGGGCGCCCTGGTTTACGTCCGCCAGGAAGGGCGCGGCATCGGGCTGATCAACAAGCTGCGGGCGTACAAGCTGCAGATCGAGCAGGGGCTGGACACCGTCGAGGCGAATCTGCATCTCGGCTTCGAGCCCGACCGGCGGGACTACGGCATCGGCAACCAGATCCTCCGCGATCTCGGGCTGCGGAAGCTCCGCCTGATGACCAACAACCCGCGGAAAATCTACGGGCTGGAGGGGTTCGGGCTGACGATCGTCGACCGCGTGCCGCTGCAGATTCCGGCCGGCGATCACAACGCGGACTACCTCCGCACCAAGAAGGACAAGCTCGGGCACATGCTGGACGATCTGTAGCCGGCGCGCCCCGTCCGCATCGCTTGCGGACATCGCGATCGGACGATAATCGGTCTTGACGGCGGCACGAAGAGGCTTATCATGTGGCGGACGGTGAACGTTCTCGCATCCAGGCTGCGGCGCCGCCGGATGTGCCGATGAACGAATCGGGTAGCGTCGACTGCACGATGAAGGGAGCCCAGATGACAGCCGATCGTTTCGCGGGCGGTTCTCGTCCTTGGGACATCGATTTCCCCAGCCCGTCCTGTGCGCAGGATTTCGTCTGGCCGGAAGGCGCGGAACTGCGGGGAAACGTGAATCTTGTCGATCGTGAGATCATTGACCGTTGTGACGTGGCGACCGAATGGCATCACCTTCGAGATAAGCTCCTGT